>NZ_JBEZJL010000068.1:0-59176 GCF_040651755.1 Actinomadura sp. NPDC048394
TCTGCGCCGGCTACGGCCGGATGCAGATCCTGCACGAGATCGACCTGGAGGTCGGCGCGGGCGAGATCGTCGCGCTGGTCGGCGCGCCCGGCCCGCAACGTCCGGCGGCCATTCCCCTGCAGGGCGCACGGTCGTCGCGCGCTCGTCAACCGCGTGGTCCACAACGGACCGTGTGGACACGATCGCCGCCGGCGCCGAACGCCCCGCGTCCGCCGAGGCCCCCCGCCTTCGCGCCACCCGCTCGCTCTTCGTCCGCTGGACGCCCCTCGCCCGCTTCACGGGCCTCGCCGCCCTGCTCGCCGCCGGTGCCGTCGCCGCCCCGGCGCTCCTGCGCTCGACGCCCCTGCGCGCGGCGCTCGCCGCCGTCGGCGACATGCGCTGGGGCTACCTGCCGTTCCTGCTCGTCCCCGCGGTGCTGCACTACGTCTTCGCGGCCATCGGGCTGCGCGGCGCGTCCGGTCACACCCTCCCGCTCCGCGAGACGACGCTCGCCCAGTTCACCGCGGCCGCCGCCAACCGCGTCACGCCGGGCGGGGTCGGCGCCGCCGCCGTCAACACCCGGTACCTCGTGTGCCGTGGCCTGCCCCTGCCGCGGGCGGCCGTCGCCGTCGCCGTGCAGCAGGCCGCGCGTCCGGTAGGCGGCCTGGTGCTGATAACGGCCGCGCTCGCGTGCGGCGGCGGGAGCGGCCGGATGACGGAGACGGTCGCCGGCCACGCGGCGCGTGCGGCGGGCGCCGTCCCGCCCCTGCCGGTGCTCGCGGTCGCCTGCGTCCTGCTCGCCGCCGCGGCGCCGTGGGCGCGCAGAGCCCTGCGGTCGGCCGCGGCGCGGCGGGCCGCCGCGGGCTTCGCCGAGCTGCGCCGGCGGCCCCGCGACCTCGCGGTCACGCTCGCCGCGTCGGCCGGGGGCACGCTCGTCCTCGGCGCCGCGTTCGCGGTCAGCGCACTCGCCGTCCCCGGGACGGGCGCGGGGCCGGCCGACGCGCCCGCGCTGCTCGCCGCCTACCTGGCCGGCGCCACCGCCGGCGCGGCGGTGCCGGTGCCCGGCGGCATCGGCTCCACCGAGGCCGCGCTGGTCGCGGCGCTGGCCGCCGGCGGCGTCGCGCCCGGCCCGGCGCTGCACGCCGTGCTGGTGTTCCGGGCGGTCACGTTCTGGGCGCCTGTCCCGGTCGGCGTGCTCGCCTGTCGGACGCTGCGCCGGTGATCGCCTTTACGTTGTAGATCATTAAATCCGGAAGACCGCGCGGGCGTTGCCGGACAGGAACGCCTCGCGCGCCGCGTCGTCCAGGCCCAGCTCGTCCAGGCCCCTCAGCGCCCGCTCCGGCGCGATCATCGGGAAGTTCGTTCCGAACATGACCTTGTGGTGCCGGTCCTGCGCCATGTATCGGACGAGCTCCGGCGGGTACCGGCGGACCGTGTACGCCGACGTGTCGATGTAGACGTTCGGGTGCTTGCGGCACACCGCGACCATCTCCTCCGTCCACGGGTACCCGATGTGGCCGCCCACGATGACCAGCTCCGGGAAGTCCAGCGCGACCTGGTCGACGTACGGGATCGGACGCCCCGTCTCGCTCGGCCGCAGCGGACCGGTGTGCCCGACCTGCGTGCAGAACGGGATCCCGAGGTCCACGCACGCGGCGAACAGGGGATAGAACCGCCGGTCCGTCGGCGGCAGCTCCCACAGCCACGGCACCACCCGCAGCGCCTTGAAGCCCAGCTCGTCCACGCACCGCCGCAGCTCCCGGACGGCCTCCATCGGCCTGCGCAGGTCGACCGACGCCACGCCCGCCAGCCGGTCCGGCGCCTGCGCGACGAACGACGCGACCTCGTCGTTGCTCACGAGCGCGCCCTCCGGGCCGTACCAGGCGCTGATCAGCCCGACGTCCACCCCGCCGGCGTCCATGGCGCCGACCGTGACCGAGACCGGCACCTCCTCGTCCGGCGGCTTCTGCCCGGTCCACCGCCACAGCGAGTCCAGCATCTCGTGGCGCAGGAACCGGACCGTGCCGTGCTGCATCCACGCGTCGACGATCATCCCGTCTCCTCTCGACGAGCCGATTATCGTGTGGAGCCCGCGCCGCCGGGCTGGTAGCCTCGCGCCCATGTCCGGCCCGGAGGCGAACAGACGCTGACCCCCGGCGCGCCCGGCCCCTCGACGGCCGCCGCGCCGCGGTGCGGGCCGCCCTCCGACGCGATCGCGTCACCGTGAGGGCCTTCTCTTCTCGCCGCCGCCGTCGCTGACGGCCGTCCGCGGCACCGCCCCCACCGATTCAGCGCACCCACCGTTCGCCGTCTCGGGAGTTCCGCCTTGCCTCTCGCCGTCTACGTCCTCGGCCTCGCCGTGTTCGCCCAGGGCACCTCGGAGTTCATGCTGTCGGGCCTGCTGCCCGGCATCGCCGCCGGCCTGCACGTGTCCGTGCCCGCCGCCGGGCTGCTCACCTCGGCCTTCGCCATCGGCATGGCGGCCGGCGCGCCGGCCATGTCGCTGCTCGCGCGGCGCCGGCGACGCCGCCGCGCCCTGCTCGCCTTCCTGTCCGCCTTCATCGCCGCGCACGTGCTCGGCGCCGTCACCACCAGCTACGCCGTCCTGCTCGCCACCCGCGTCGCCGCCGCGCTCGCCAACGCCGGGTTCTGGGCCGTCGCGCTCGCCGCCGCCGTCGCGCTCGTCCCGCCGGACGCCCGGGCCCGCGCCACGTCCGTCGTCGTCGGCGGCGTCACCGTCGCCTGCGTCGCGGGCGTCCCCGCCGGCGCGCTGCTCGGCGGCCACTTCGGCTGGCGCTCGGCGTTCTGGGCGGTGGCCCTCGTATCGCTGCCCGCGCTCGCCGCCATCGCCCGGACGATCCCGGACGACCGCTCCCCCGCCGCGAGCGCGGCCGGCGAGCTGCGCGTCCTGTCCTCGCGGCCGCTCCTCGCCGCCCTCGCGACGAACGCGCTGTTCCAGGGCGCGACGTTCTGCACCTTCACCTACCTCGCGCCGCTCGCGACGCACGTCACCGGCATCGGCACCGCCTGGGTGCCCGCGCTGCTGGCGCTGTTCGGGCTCGGCTCCTTCGCCGGCGTCACGATCGGCGGCCGCGTCGCCGACGCCCACCCGCGCACCCTGATCGTCGCCGGGATGACCGCGCTGGCCGCCGGCTGGACCGCCCTCGCCCTCACCGCGGGCTCCCCCGCCGCCGCCGTGCCGCTGGTGTTCGTCCAGGGCATGCTGGCCTTCGGCACCGGACCCGCGCTCATCGCCCGCGTCCTGCACCTGGCCGACGGCGCGCCGACACTCGCCGGCGGCCTCACCACCGCGGCGTTCAACGTCGGCGCGACGATCGGCCCGTGGCTCGGCGGCCTCACGATCGGCGCGGGCTACGGCTACCGCTCCCCCGCCTGGGTGAGCGCCCTGCTCATGGCCTGCGCCCTCGCCACGGCGTCGGCGCCGCTTCTCAGGTCTGGTTCTGCAGCGACGCCTTCGCCGACCCCGTGAGCGCGGGCAGGTAGCCCAGCCGATGCCCCTTGGCGGTCGGGTGGTAGCTGGAGCCGATCGGGATCGTCACCGCGTGCAGCCAGTCGTCGCCGGAGCACAGCTCGTGCCCGGAGAACTCGTCGCGGACGTCCGACCAGGTGAACCCGGCCCGCCCGGCCGCCGCCTTCACGACGCCGTCGAGCACGTCGGCGGCGCCGTTCAGCGCCGTCCGCTTGGTGTTGCTCAGCCCCACGCACACGCTCACGATCTTGTAGAGGTGCGGGTACCCGAGCACCACCACCCGCGCGCCCGGCGCCTTCGCCCGGACCTTGCCGTACAGCGAGTCGAGCCGGCCCGGCAGCGTGTTCTTCATGAAGCTCTCCGCCGACGCCACCGCGCTCTGGCACGTCGACGCCGAATGCAGCACGCACGTCTCCATCACGTCGCTGAACCCGGCGTCATTGCCCCCGACGGTCATGCTGACCAGCGTCGTCGCCGAGCTCAGCGCGCCGAGCTGCCCCGACGCCACCGTCGCGGTCGTCGCCCCCGAGCACGCGGCGAACGTGAACGAGCTCGTCCCGTTCGCCGCGGCCCACAGTTTCGGATAGGCGTTGTTGCTCCGGTTGCACGACCCGCTGGCCGGGTCGTAATCCCCCGCCCCCGTGCCGGACGAGTAGGAGTCGCCGAGGGCGACGTAGTTCGTCCCGGCCGCCGAAGCGGACCCGGACCAGGTGATCATGCCGGCGGCGAAGGTCACCGCACCGAAAACGGCCATACAGGGGCGGGAGAGGCGCATCTGCACTCCGGGGCGACGTACCGAATCGAGTCCCCCACCACATACCCGCCCCGCCATTCCCCCAAGCCCCGACCTGATCAACTTTATTTCGTCACATTCCGCCATTGAAATGTCGATGCTTCACAATTCCGCCATCTTCGTAAACCGAGTCCTCATGCCACCAAACCCCACCAGCCCCATAGGTCTCATAACCCACAATATCGCCAGTAGCCGTTCACTGAGCTACCGCATATCGGCGGCTATCGCGACAGAGGATCGGCTCGTCCCCGACCACCGAGCACGCGGTTACACCCGTCTGGCGAACCGGGGCACCGGCGCCGGAGCGCAGCCGACCGACCGTACGCTGACTCGAATGACGAGCATCGACCACCTGGCGAAGCGCCTCCGGGCGTTCGCAGCCGAACGCGAATGGGGCAGGTTCCACACGCCCAAGAACCTGTCGATGGCGCTGGCGGGTGAGGCCGGGGAGCTGCTGGCCGAGCTCCAGTGGCTGACCGCAGAGGAATCTTCGAGGGTCATGGACGACCAGGAGGCGGGCGCGCGGGTGCGGTCCGAACTCGCGGACGTCTTCCTCTACACGATCCAACTGGCCGACAGCCTGGGCATCGACCTGCTCCAGGCGGCCCGCGACAAGATGGAGGAGAACGAGAGCCGCTACGACGTGGCCACGTACCGGGGATCCGCCCGAAAAGCTCCCCCGCTGCCCTGAGCTCCTCGCCTGGCGGGTGCTGGCCGACCGTAGCGACGTCGGATCCGTCGTGAGCCAAGGGCATCTGCACACAAATTCGCCATGCCACCCCAATCCCCACTCGGGGCGATCCCAGAGATTTCGTCTTTTCGGTGACATATCAGGCGCTATATTGTCAGTCGAACAGTTGACCTGGCATTCGCCCAGGCGATACCTGCCGTACGTACTGCAGAAGACGCGGGGAGATCCGTGACGTCACCACTGGAACCGGCATATCGCTCGTCCGCTGAAACCTTGTTCAGAGCCCTCACCAACCCCGGTTCGGCAGCCGACCAGGCGTTCGACGACCACCTCGCCACCGCCCTCAGCGAACGGTCGGGGCGCCGGGCCGGGAAAGCGCAGAAGCGAGCGTGGCGCAACAGCCTGACCGCTCTCGCCGGGGACCTCCTCGACGCGGGACTCGGCCAAGTCGAGGTACTGGTCGAGTACCCCATGCCGCACAAGCCCAGTTCCCAGGCCGACGTCGTCCTGGCCGGCGTCGACAGATACACCGGCGGCGATCTCTTCATCATCGTGGAACTCAAGCAGTGGAGCAGTGTCGACTTCTACGAAGGCGACGAGAAGCAGGTCGTCTGGGATCCCAAGTACAGCCCGGTGCAGCACCCGGCCCTGCAGGTGAGGGGCTATCGCGACCAGATCGCCAAATTCTGTGCGACGGTAAAGGACCATCCGGACGCGGTCCGCGGAATCGTCTATCTCCACAACATGCCCGCGCACGAGGCGCGCAAGCTGGTCGGGCTGGCCGACGAGTTGAAGATCGGCGTCTTCACCGGGTCGGACCGCGGCGACCTCCTCCGCTTTCTTCGAGGGCAGTTCGAGGCCGCGTCCGGGGCGAAGGCCGCCGATCGCCTCCTCGACAGCCGCATCGAACCCCGACGCGACCTCCTCGAGCAGGCGCGCCTGGCGTTGAAAGGCCGAGACGGCTTCATACTCCTCGATCGCCAGGTTGACGCGTACCGGGCGGTCCTCCATGCCGTCGACGCCGCCTTCCACGCCAACTCGAAGAGAGTCGTGGTGATTTCAGGCGGTCCGGGAAGCGGGAAGAGCGCCATCGCGCTGGAGTTGCTTGCGAAACTCGTCGGTGAGGGTCTTCGCGTACGGCACGCCACGGGCTCCAGCGCCTTCACCAAGACTCTCCGTTCTCATGTCGCCCAGGGACGCGACAGAGCGAAGCTTTTCACCTTCACTCTCGACTATGCCCAGACGCCGCCGAACGAGATCGATGTGCTGATCGTTGACGAGGCGCACCGATCGCGCAGCAAGTCCTTCAGCCGATACGACCGGAAGAAGCGGAGCGACAGGCCGCAGATCGAATCGATGATCAACGCCGCACGCGTCCCCGTGTTCCTCCTCGACGAGAACCAGACGGTCGCGCCCGGAGAGCTCGGAACGCTCATCGCGATCAAGTCGATCGCCCAACGGCTCTCCATCCCGTTCCAGCACGTCGCGCTGACCGGGCAATGGCGCTGTGGCGGGAGCGAGAAATACGACCTGTGGGTCCGCCGGCTGCTCGGCCTCGGGGACGAGGACGGCGCGTGGAACGAGGACGCACTGCCCGAGGCTTGGACCGCTGACCCGAATTTCACCGTCCGCCTGGCGGAGTCCCCCAAAGAGATGGAGGACTTTCTGAGCGAGAAGCTGGCGGAGCAGTGGTCGGCGAGGATCGCCGCCGGCTACTGCTGGCCGTGGAGCAAGCCGCGGGTCGACAAGACCCTGGTTCCCGATGTGCGCATCGGTGACTGGGCACGCCCATGGAACGCGGACTCGTTGTCGCGGGTCGGCGAAGCGCCTCCGAAGCAGCTGTGGGCCACCGGAGAGGGCGGCTTCGGGCAGATCGGCTGCATCTACACGGCCCAGGGCATGGAATACGACTGGGCGGGTGTCATCATCGGTCCCGACCTCGTGGCGAGGGGTGGCAGGCTCGTCCCCGAACGCTCCGGCAACCTGGATCCCTCGCTGGGCAAGGCATCCCCCAGGACCGTCCCCGACGAACAGTTCAACCAGCTCGTACGGAACATCTACAAAGTCCTCCTCACCCGCGGCCTTCACGGAACAGTTCTGTACGCCGTGGACACCGAAACCCAGCAATTCCTCAGGAAGCTGATCCCTTCCTGATGAGCGAAGCGACGTGCCATTGACTTGGCAGCGGGGCGGCCCCTCAGGGATCACATGAAGGTGGAGAAGCGGTGCGGTTCGGTGAGGGCGAGGGCGGCGTGCTCGAGGTCGGCGAGGCGTTCGGAGAGGGTGGCTTCCGCCAGGTGGCGGGGTAGGGCGGCGGAGAACTTCAGGCCGTGCAGCGCGCGGTCGTCGACCTCGGGGAGCACCAGGTGGTCGGCGAGTGACGCGGCGACCGCGCGCCAGCCCTCGGGACGCAGGTCGTCGCGCAACCGCAGGTGGCTCTCGCCGATCCGCTGGGTGGGGTCGGCGAGGTCTCCGAGCGTCGCTTTCAGGGTCGCGTTGGCGCGGTCGCCGGCCCACGTCCACCAGCGCAGATCCCCGGACGAGCCACGGCAGATGACCGTGCCGCCGGGGTGGACGCTGAAGTCGAGCTCCTCGCGGACGCGGGCCAGCGCGGCTCGGGCGCGGCGGGTCAGGGCGACGGGCGGGTCTTCTCCGAGCAGGACGTCGCGGGCGGCGCGGGCGAGTTCGAAGGAGACGATCCCGGTACCGGTCCCTATCCAGCCTGCCTTGCCGCCGCCTTCGGCCGGTTCGACGTGGCAGCGGCGGCGTTTCCAGTCGATCCAGGTGACGCGCCAGCTGTAGCCGCCGAGGAGGAGCAGCCGGGGGCCGGTGACACGCTCGGTCAGCAGCACGGGATCGGTCCGGCCGACTTCGGTACGGCCGCTCAGCACCGTGAACTGCGGGGCGGCGGTGAAGACGGCGGTGAGATCGCGGAAGTGGATGCGGCCGAACCGCTTCTCGGCCTCCGGGCCGATGAACAGCATGCCGTTGTCGGAATCGAGGTATCCCTGCTCGACGAGATGGCGCGCGATGGGTGCGGCAGCTCGGAACGGCGCGAGGTCACTCCACCATTCGTTCCACAGTTTCTCGCCGACCTGGTTCTCCTGCAGGCAGAGGGCGAGAAGCTGCTGGGCGACGATGTGGCGCGGTTCGGGCGGGGCGGTGACCGGTTCGACGAAACCGCGGCTCCACTGGAGGAGCAGGGCGGTGGTGGCGAGGACGTCCTCCCGGCCGATCGCGAGGAACAGGCAGTTGCGGCTCGATCCGGCGCGGCGTCCGGTGCGGCCGAGGCGCTGCAGGAACGAGGCGACGGTGGGCGGGGCGTTGACCTGGATGACACGGTCGAGGTCGCCGACGTCGACACCGAGTTCGAGGGTGGACGTGGCGACGATGACGCAGTCCCGGGCGTCGGCGAACGCCTCTTCGGCGCGGCGGCGCTCGTCCAGGGACAGCGACGCGTGGGAGAGGAACGTGGTGACGCCGAGGGCGCGCAGCGCGGCGCCGAGCTGTTCGACCAGCCGCCGGGAGTCGCAGAACACCAGGCGCTTCTCGCCCTGATGCAGCGCGGAGATCACTTTGGCCGCGTTCTCGACCGAGCCGACGTGGTCGAGCTCGATGGAGGGCTCTGCGGTCACCCCGGTTTCCGGCGCGACGACCGATCCCGCGCGCCGCTCGGCCGCCGCCCCCTGGAGCCAGGCCAGCAGATCGCCAGGGTTGCCGACGGTGGCGGACAGGCCGATCCGCTGGATGGGGCGTCCTGCGACGCGGGTGAGGCGTTCGAGGACGCAGAGCAGGTGCCAGCCGCGGTCGTCGCCGGCGAAGGCGTGGACCTCGTCGACCACGACGGCCCGCAGCCCTCGGAACAGGTTCGTGTGGTCGACCTTGACGCTGACGAGCATCGACTCGATCGACTCGGGGGTGGTCAGCAGGATGTCCGGAGGGTCGGCGAGGATGCGCTGCCGTCGCGGCTGGGAGACGTCGCCATGCCAGAGCGCCACGCGGCGCCCGAGCCATGCGGCATAGGTCTCCAGGCGCGGCAGGAGA
Source organism: Actinomadura sp. NPDC048394 (assembly GCF_040651755.1). Classification (NCBI taxonomy): domain Bacteria; kingdom Bacillati; phylum Actinomycetota; class Actinomycetes; order Streptosporangiales; family Thermomonosporaceae; genus Actinomadura; species Actinomadura sp. NPDC048394. Next base: position 8,998 of record NZ_JBEZJL010000068.1, read on the forward strand.
TTGTTGAGCAGCGCCTTCAACGGGCAGACGTACAGGATCGACAGGCCGGTCCAGTCCTTCTCTGCCATCGCCGACAGCAGCGGGAACATCGCCGCCTCCGTCTTGCCTCCAGCGGTGGGCGCGAGCAGCAGCGCGTCCGAGCCGTCGAGAACCGGCCCGACCGCCGATTCCTGGAGCGGGCGAAGCGACGTCCATCCCAGCACGTTCACGATGTGGTGCCGCAGGGACGGGTGCAGGCCGTCCATCACAGGTCGAGCTCCACCTCGTCGGCGGTCGCGGCCCGCACTGTGGAGGCGGCGGCGTTGCGTTCGACCTCGCTGAGCTCTGACGAGGTCAGTGTGAGGTGGTAGTCGCGCCGGGGGTCGAAGCCTTCGACATAGTCCACGCGGTCGAGCACGTCGGCGACCAGCTTGCGCAGGAAGACCCGCGGGGCGATGCCCACCTGTCCGCCGAGCCCGCCGCTGACGGCCTTGGCGAGGTCGGTGACGTAGCCGTCGTCGACGAGCGCGGCGACCCGGTCGGGGTGGCGCGCGCCGGCGCGGAAGAGCTCGCGGACGCTGGTTCCGAGTTCGACGAGTTTGGGCAGGTCGAAGCCTGTCAGCCGGAGCTGGATGGCGCGGGGCGAGTCGAAGCGCGGGTCGGTGGAGAAGTCGGTGGCCAGCCGCTGCGCCAGCGGTGGCAGCCGCTGGGCGCCCTGCTGGCCGTCGAAGAAGGCGGGTGTGCCGGTGATGACGAGGAACAGGCCGGGAAAGCGGCCGTTGTCGATCTCGTCGATGAGCTGGCGCAGCGCGTTGAGCGCCTTCTCCCGGACGTCGGAGCGGACCCGCTGGAGGGTCTCGATCTCGTCGAGGACGACCAGCAGCCCCGGGTGGCCGCAGTCGCGCAGCACGGTGAGCAGGCCTTGCAAGAATCCGAGCGCGCCGAAATGGTCGAGGTCGCCGCGGATGCCGGCGGCGCGCTTGGCGCTCGCCGCGACGTTCGGCTGGCCGCCCACCCAGGCGAGCAGCGCTTCGGCGGTGGCGTGGTCGTCCGCGAGCCGTGCCCGCCGGTAGCCGCGCAGGGCGGCGGCGAAGGCGGGGGTGGTGCGGGCGACGTCGGCGAGACGCCGTTCCATCAGCTCGTCGACGCCGGCGGCGAGCACGGCGAGGTCGGGCTGACCGTCCGGGCCGAGGGGCACGGCCCCCGCCGCGAGGACCTCCTCCTCCAGCGTGAAGAACCAGGCTTCCACCACGTCGCGGAGTGCGCTGGGCTGGTAGGACGCGGTGGAGAGTCGTTCGACGAGCCGCCGGTAGACGGTTTCCAGCCGGTGCAAGGGGGTCTCGGTCTCGGAGATCTGGATCTCGGTGGCGGCCATGCCGCGCCGTTTGGCGCGCTCTGCCAGCCAGCGGGCGAAGAAGGTCTTTCCCGAGCCGTACTCGCCGCGGATCGCCCTGAACACCGCGCCGCCGGAGACGACGGAGGCCAGCTCGTCGTCGATCGCGGTCTCGAACCGGCCGAGGCCGACGGCGAACAGGTCGAGACCCGCCTGCGGGACCGTCCCGCGGCGCAACGCGTCCACGACCTCGCGGCGGCGGGCCGCGCTGACCGGCGCCGCCATCAGCCGCCCCCGAGGAACTGCTCGCGCAGCAGCGGGACGTCGAGGGCGACGGTGCGGCCGCCGTCGGTGACGGCGAGCACCTGGTAGCCGTCGACGTTGAGGAGCCGGACCACTGTGGAAACGTACCCGTGCATGCGTGCGGGGAGCTGGCCGGCGCGCTGGGCGGCGACCGCGATCGGCAGCTTTCCGCCGCTCGCGGCCAGGGCGTCGATCAGCGCGGTGAGCCCGCGGTCGTCGACGGAGGTGCGGTTGAGGAGGTCGCGCTGTGCCGCGAACAGTTCGGAGGCGACCACCCGGGCGCCGATGCCGCCGGTCCGCTCCCGGCCGGACGCCGAGTCCTGCGCGGGAACGTCGAAGAGAGGTTCCTCGGCGCGCGGCTTGGCCGCTCTGGGCCCTGGTACCTTGCGAGATTCCGAATCCGGCGCGGGGTCGGAGAACGGTGTCCACCAGACCGGCTCGTGCATGGCCTGGCTGTATTTCTCCCATCCGTCCGGGATGAGGTGGTCCGACGGGACCAGCACCACGATCGGTACGACCATCTCTGCCAGGGAGACTCCGCCGTGGTAGCCCTCCTTGCGCGCGTTGTACCGGATGCGCTCGTTCCACGGCACCACAACGGTGCCTTCGGAGGCCAGCACGCGCGGCCCCGACACCTCGACCTCCCCCTCCCCCGGCTGCCCGGTCCGGTAGCGTGCGGCCTCGGCCTTGACTGTACTGACTGCTTCGCCGCGGTCGAGGACGTGACCGTGGTCTGAGGTGATGACGACGGGGCGCCCCGCGTTCCACGCCTCGTGCATGAGCCGCGGGAGCCCGGCGATCCCGCTCGCGTGCCAGTCGGCGCCGCCGTCCGCGCGCCCCTTGTCGAGGCTGTCGTCGACGGCGTTGAGGACCACGGCGACGACGGTGGCCCGGTCGGCGATCGCGGCCGTGACGTCGTCGCTGATCCCGTCCCTGACGTCGGCCTTGTGGAAGAGCGCGGACCGGCGGGTCGTCCAGAAGTCGCGGAAGCCGCGGTGCTCGTCGGCCTGCTGCCCGGCCGTGAGGTCACCGCACAGCAGGCTCGTACGGGAGAAGGCGGTGATGGACGGGACGGTGGCGAGCGCGCCTTCGCGGCCCTGCGCGTGCCGGCCGATCTCGGTCCACCGGCCGCCGGCGGCGGCGAGTTCGGAGGCGATCTCGCCGGCGATCGCGGCGGTCATCCCGTCGATGACGACGATCAGCGGGGCGATCTCGGCGGTGACGGGCCGGGCGATCGCGGCCAGCAGGTTCTCCACCAGGACGAGTTCGCCGGCGGTGCCGGAGACGCCGCTCCAGGCGGCCAGCCGTTCGGCGAACTCCTTGTCGAAAGCGTCGCGTCGCGCGCGTACGGCGTCGAGGAGGCCGCCGTAGCCGTTCTGGCCGCTGTAGCGGATGCGGGTCACGGCACGGTCGGCCCAGGCCAGTTCCCGGACATGCCGGTCGACGTGCTCGCGAAGGGACCCGGATGGTTCGGGGTCCTGGGCCAGCCACCGGACGAGCCGTGCCGCCATGACGGCCGTTCCCGTCTCGGGACGGACGTCGTGCAAGTGGTGAGCGGTGAGTTCGGCCAGCGCCTCATCGACCGCCGCAACGTCGGCAGGCCGCGGGACGGGGACGGCCTCGTCGACCGCGGCGATCAGGGTGTGCAGGCGCAGAAGGTATCCGGCTTCCAGGATCCTGCTGGTATCGGCCAGGTCACCGACCTGGAGTTCGTCCAGGAGTCGCTGCGCCCGTTCGAGGATCGGCTCGGCCCGTGCGCTGTCGGCTTCGATGCGGCGCAGCAGCAGGGACTCCGACGCCTCGGCGAACGCCGTCAGTGCCGGGATCTCCGGAAGGGCCCCGCCGAAGAGCCGCTCCGCCCGGACCCGCGCGGCCAGGACCGCATGCCGCCGTTCCTTCGTCCCGGTGCCGAACAGGATTCCGACGATCAGACCGACGGCGACGGCGTCTGCGGCGTGGCCGGCCCTGACGAGCCGGAACAGAACGTCCGCGACGGCCCCCATGCTGCGGCCGAGCCATTCGGCGATGCCCTGCTGCTCCTGCTCCGCGAGCGCGGTGAAGCGGGCGACGGCGGCGAGCTCCTCCGACCACTCCAGCAGCCCGGCGGCGTCGCCCGTGCCGTCGAGGCCGAGCCGGGCGGAGGCGACCTCGCCGAGCGCGGTGTCGAGGTCGAGGAGCGCGCCCTTGATCTTGGGCCAGCCGCCGTCCGGCTGGGCCTCCAGCAGCGCGTCCGACAGCCAGGCGTTCTGCGGGGCGGTGAGCCGCGCGTCGAGCTGCTTGGCGCCGAACGCGTGCCGTACCAGGTCCCAGCGGTTGACGGCGATGATGTCGTGCCCGATCGCGTGTGCGAGCAGGGTGTCGCCGAGTTCTCGCCGCTCGAAGGGCGACAGCACCACGAGGTAGTCCGTCGTCCGGGTGGACACCGCGTCGAGGATGGCGAGCAGCGTGGCGCACGGTGCCACCTGGGCGCTGGCACCGTCGATGTGCAGGACGCCGGGCCCGCGCCATTCCGGGGCGGCGCGCAGGAAGAGCGTTCCGCCGCCGGGCGAACGGCGCAGGGCGCGCCTGACCTCGGCGCTGACGATCCCCGGGGTGGCGACCGGCGCGGCGCGGCGGGCCGGTGTGACGGTCACGGGAGGCTCCGCCAGGTGATCTCGAACTCCGCGCCCGGGCGCTCGGCCATGGCGGTGCGGATCCGCTCGACGACCCCGTCGAGCCCTTCGGCGAGCACCTGCGCCTGTCCCGTGACCCGGGCCGGGTCCGGCGGCGGGGGCGGCGGCGGTACCGGGTCGGGGCCGGGGTCCACGATGATGAGATCGAGGGTGCTCTGCCGCGCCTCGGCGAGCGCGGAGGCGAGGGGTGCCGCCTGCTCGTCGCGGCGGGCCACCGCGCGCAGCCGGTCCATGATGAGAGCGGCCCGCTCGGCCTTGTCCCCTCCGCCCTCGACCAGGGTGGTGAGCCGGTCCAGCACCTGCCAGTCGGCCCTGGCCAGCGCCTCGGACACGGAGCGGGCCTCGCGCAGGGTGACGCCGAGCGCGGTCGGCTGGACGTCACCGAGGCCGAAGCCGGCGAGCGAGCGCAGCAGCGGCGTGTCCTCCTTGCCGACGAGGTCCTCGATGAGCCGCTGGGCCGTGCGGGCGGTCGTCGTGCGGTCGTCGTCGCCGAGGCCGAGGAGTTCGGCGTGCCGCTCGAGTTCGGTGACGAGGGCCTCGGTGTCCGGGAGCAGCGGCCCGGCGGCGCGGCGCAGCTGGTCGGCGAGCGCGTGCACCGAGCGGGGGCTGCGCACCTGCTGCCGGCCCAGCTGGAACAGCTCGTGGGCGCGCCGGTCGGCCGCCTCGAACTCCTCGGCTGACGGCAGCTCCTGGGGCCGCAGCACGTAGTCGCCGGGGATGTTCTTCACGTCCGGCTGCGGGACGACGCGGCCGCCGCGCACCCACGCGCGTGCGCGCATCAGCGCGTACGCGCAGACCACTACGTTCGCTACGTCGGTCGGCAGGCCGGGCTGCTCCTCCTCGATCCAGCCGCGGACCTGGGCGACGGTGACGTCCCCTGCCCCCGCCCCGGCTGCGGCGGCGCGCCGGTCGAGCGCCATCGGCCAGTTGTCGTTGAGGACGAGCGCGGCCTCGCCCATGGCGCCGAGGTCGAGCGGGTTGACGATGCGCCGGATGGTCGGGATGTCGGCGGTCGGCGGCTCGTACCGGCGGACGTCGTTCTCCATGGCCTGCTCGATGGCGCCGAGCGCGGTCTGCAGGTCCTTCAGCCGGTACGGGGTCTGCTTGCCCGGCGGAGCGAAGTTCGGGTGCTTGGGGTAGCGGTGGTCGAGGAGCTTGCCGCAGATGTGCTCCAGCGCCGCGTCGAAGCCGAGGGCGGCGGGCGGGCGGATGTCGACGGCGGCGTCCATGCCCATGATGTGCTGGTCGATCTGCTGGCCGATGTCGGCGTCGTCGTGGGCGGCCAGCCCGTACGCCTTCTTCAGGACGTCCCGGAGCCTGGTGTCGAGGGCGTTGCGGCGGCTCTCCAGCTGGGTCCGGGCGTGGTAGCGGTCCTCCTCGGTCAGCAGCGGGGTCTGCTCGCGCAACCGGTCGCGTTCGAGAATGTGCTTGATGACGACCAGCTCGCCGAGGTCGGAGAGGCGGTCGGCGGACAGGAACGACGGCAGCCAGCACAGCGTGGTCAGGTTGGCGCGGCGCGGGTCGGCCCGCAGTTCCTCGACGCGGTTGCGGTCCTCCGCCGGACCGTAGACGTCGTCGAACGGGTAGTCGACGATGACCCGCAGCGCGCCCGGCTCCTCGGCCGCGAACACCTCGGCGGACGTCCGGGGGTCGGCGACGTTGGCGAACACCAGCTCGACGACGCGGGAGGTGCCGCGCCAGGTGACGGCACGGCGGCTGACGAACGGTTCGGTGTCGCCCCCCTTCAGCTCCTCCCAGAGGATCTCCTTGAGCAGGCGCCGCTTGGCGGCGTCGTCGTCGACGTTGCGGACCTTGTCCAGGATGCTCTTGGTGTCCACGCCGATGAGCGCGACGTCCACGGTGGGGTTGCCCTCGCCGTGCAGCCGGATCTCGCCGAACTCGCTGGCGAGGTCGCGCAGCGTCTTGTGGACGACCTCGCCCTGCCGGCCGGGCAGCATCGAGGGGATCCAGCCGTGGTTGAGCGCGGCGAGCCGGCCGGGGTTGAGGGTCTTCAGCGCCGGGACGTTCGGCACCAGCGCCTTGAGCATCAGCGTCTTGACGACCAGGTCGTCGCCGCGGAAGGCGTGCGCGGGCGGCAGCGCGGCGGCCTTCTCCTCGTCCAGCCGGTGCCGGGCCAGCAGCCATGGCCGGAGCCGCTCCAGGTAGAAGTTCTTCGCCTGGTCGAACTCCGATCGGAGCTTGTCGCTGAACGGGTCGACGCCGCCGGTCAGCAGCACGTCGAAGATCGCGCCGAGCGGGACGAGCTGCCCGGCGGGCAGCGTGTCGCGGTGGTCGACGAGCAGCTGCAGCATCAGCTTCAGCGCGGTGCGCTCGCGCTGCAGCGCGCTGGAGATGTCGACCATCGTGTGCAGGAACGCCGGGCTGAACGGGTAGACCGACCGGAACGCGGCCTGGTCGGTGCCGCCGCCCTGGGAGTCCAGCAGCGCCTCCCACACCTGGGCCTGGGCCCGGGTGATCCGCTCGAACCCGGCCTCGATCTCGGCCGCGGCCGCCTGGTCCTTCGGTTTCAGCAGCCGTTGCCGGACGATCTCGGGGAGGTTCGCGTCGGCGAGCTTGATGAAGTCGAAGCGCCCGTCCCAGTGCTTGAGCGTGTCGAACAGCGAGGTCTGCTGCGCGCCGGCGACGTCCCGCCCGACGAGTTCGCGCAGGTCGCGCTGCCGCGGCACGAAGCTGATGATCGGCGCGGGCCGCCGCCAGTCCGCCGCCTCGACGAGCTTGGCGACCATGCTGGCCTGCTCGGCGACGAAGTCGGGCTTGGCGAGGTGGGTGTTGAGCCACAGCACCAGCTCGTCCAGCAGCAGGATGAGGGCGTCGTAGCCGAGGACCTCCTTGGCGTGCCGGCTGATGATCGCCAGGCCCTCGTCGAGCGGGACGAAGGCGCCCGCGTCCCCGGCGACGGCCTGCCGGTACGCCCCGAGGTGCGTGGCGAGCAGGTCGGCGACGAGGTTCTGCCGTTGCGGGTCGCCGTGCGGTGCGTCCAGGGCGGCCTCGAGCGTGCCGGCCGTCCAGCCGGTGGGGGTGCCCCACTTGTTGTCCTGCTTGGACGGCAGCCCGGCCAGGAACGCCTCGTCCCCCATCGACGCCCGCAGCCTCTTGGCGTTCTCCAGCAGCAGGTCGTCGCGGTACACCGGTGCCGGGGAAGCGTCCGGGTGCAGTGCCGCGACATGCTTGACGTAGTCGCCGAGCACGGCCGAGGCGAGGGTCGCCGAACCGCTCAGGTGATAGGGCACCAGGAGGATCTTGCGGCCGGTCAGCCAGGTGTCGTGCTTGTCGACGACCGGGCGCAGCAGTTCCTTGCTGCGCGCGTCCGGGTCGTGTTTCACCAGCGCGTGCAGCATCGCCATGAAATGGCTCTTACCGGAGCCGAACGATCCGTCGATGTAGGCGGCGTGCGACGTCCCGGTCTCCACGGCCGACTGCACGATGCCCAGCGCCCGGTCGAACGACTCTGCGAGCTGCGGCGTCACGACGTACTCGGTCACCGTATGGTGATCGGCGATCCCGGCGGTCAGCTTCAGCACCAGGTCCCCGGAGTGCACCCGCTCGGGGATGTCGATCAGATCGCGTAGCAGCTTGGTCATCGGCTCTCTCAACTCGCGAAACGTTCGCCCAAGTATCCCGCCTGCCGCCCGGTGCGCGAAACCTGATCGCCGGACTCCGCGTCACGTCCCGGACGGCGGCCAGGGGCGGCGCGGGAGGGCGTCGGCGAGGGTCTCGAAATAGGGCAGGTCCCGCCACTGGTCGTGGTTTCCGATCACGAACAGCCGGCGTTTGGCCCTGCTGACGGCGACGTTCAGCAGGTTGGGGGTCTCCGCGGCCCATTTCCGGGCTCCGCCGCCGCGGCGCGCATGGGTGCCGAGCACCAGGAACACCACGTCCGCCTCCTTCCCCTGCATGGTGTGGACGGTCCCGATGCACTTGTCGAGGAACTCGCTGGTCTGGGCGCGGTAGTCGGCTGCACCGGGCGGTGGGACGTGGGTCCATTCCAGGTCTCGCACGGTCCGGCGGCAGCCGGCGACCACGTTGCGAAACGGGCTCAGCACGCGAATGCGGTCGAGGTCGACGCCGGCCTCGCGGTGGAGTTTCGTCAGCATCCGCGCCAGGGCCCGCCCTTCGGCGGGTACCCAATTGCCTTCGACGTCGTCGCTCGTCACGTCCACCCAGCAACTGGCGGGGTAGGGATCTTGGTCCTCCCCTGGGAACGGCGCCTCATGCGTTCCATACACCATGAGTCCGCCATAGGCGATCCCGTTGCTGACGGAGAACATGGGCTTCTCGCAACGGCGGTGGACCCGCAGCGGCGCCCCGACCCAGACCGGCGCCGGCTCCCCGTCCGGCCGTCGGGTGGGAACGTTCGTCCCCCAGCGGTTGACCCGGTCGGCGAGGGCTTGGGCGGAGCCGCGTGCGGGAAGCCATTCGGGTGCCACCTCGTAGCAGACGCGCAGCAGTTCCTGGACTCCCTCGGGCACCTGGATGACAGGCTCCAGTTGGAGGGGGTCGCCGACCACCACCGCCCGGCGCGCTCGCCACAGCGCTCCGGCGGCCGCCTGCGGGGTCGCCTGGCCCGCTTCGTCGATGAGCACCCAGCCCAGCGTCTCGGACCCGAGCGACTCCAGCAGCCGCCCGCATGAGGCGAACGTGGTGGAGACGACCGGCATGACGAGGAAGAGGGTCTGCCAGGCGGCCAGTTCCGCGTCCGGCGGCGGGGCGCCGGGTTCGCGCTTCAGCGTCCTCGTCAGGTGCAGGAGGTTGCGGCGGATCGTGCCGGCGGCCCCGGCCGTGAACGCGCGGTGCAGGTCGAGGGCGGCGAGGAACACCCGGGTTCTGGCGCGCACCCAGTCCGGGTCCGCCCAGGGCGCCGACTTCTCGCGGTCCTCGTCGCTCCGTTCGGACCACTCGTCCAGGTCACCGGGGAACCAGTCGGGCCATCGCTCCCGCGCGTACGCGACCCAGTCCCGTGCGTCCTCCTCTTCCTCCTTCAGTCTTTGCGCATCCCGGCGGGCGCTTTCGGCGGCCGCCCTGGCCGCCGAGACCCGCGCGGCGGCCTCCTGGGCAGCGTTGTAGGCCCCGCGCCACTCGGCATACCGCTGGGAGTAGTCGCCCCTGAGCCGCTGCTCAACCTCGTCCCACACCTGCCGTGCGCTGCCGAACCGGGCGCGCAGCCCGCCCGGACGTACCTGTACGTGCGCCGCCAGTGCCGCCTCTGCCTGCTGCATCGCCGCCGCGGTCGTACCGGTGAGCATGTCCGCATGCTGGTACTGCCGTTGTTCCCGAAGCCACTGCTGTTCGAGCCGGTCGGCCTCGGCGGCGGTCTCCCGCGATGGGGAGGCGGCAAGGACGGCAAGGGCGTGGAACGCCTCCTGGCGTTCCCACCTCAGTTCGGCTTCGTGTTCCAGTGCCGCCTGGAAGCGGCGGACCGCGTCCTGCCAACCAGTCGGTGTTGGGGCGGTGCCAGGCGGTACGGGCGCGGGGGCGTCGCCGGTGTGGCCCTCGGGGAATCGTTCGCTGGCGGGAGGATCGTGGAGCGCACCGCCCTGCTCCAGGTTCTGCAGCAGCCGCTGCATGCCGGTGGCAGACCTGCCTCCCCACCAGAACCGCTGCGCGAACTCGTTGCGTTTCGCCTGGTTCCCGAGCGGGGCGGCGACCGCTCCCCATGCGGGTGCGCCTCCGAGGAGCGCGGATGCCTGGTCGACGAAGTAGGAGGCTTCCGGCCGCCACTCCTCGCCGATGGCGTCCAGCGATGGCAGTTCGGCGGTGATGTTCTCCACCGCGCCGTTGTTGGAGGACGCCACCACGATCTCGAAGCCGGTCACGGCGGGCACCGGCAGATGGACGGTGTGAGTGCGGCCGTCGGCCGCCCAGGTGCGGGTGCCGCGGAATGCCGCCTGCGGCCGCGGCAGCTTCGCCAGCTCACTCGCGCGCTCGACGACGATCGCTGCGATGAGGTCGCGCAGCAGCGTGGACTTTCCCGTGCCGGGCGGCCCGTTCACCGAGAAGAGGCCGGCGCCGTCCATCAGCTCGGTGACGATCGTGTTCACCGCGAACTGCTGGCTGAGCGCCAGCGGATGCTCCGCGGGCGCGGGCCATCTGCCCGCGGGCGTGGAGAGGGGCTCGGTGCCGACGAGCGCGGTAGTCGGATCGGTGCGCACGTCACATCGATCCCGCAGGTCGATCAGCGCGGGATCGCGCAGGTAAGCGGCCAGCGCAGGCCCGTATCCGGCACTGTCCGAGGCGGCCCTCTCCAGATCCGGAGGGAAGAGGCTGTTGAGGAACGCCGGTTCCGGGTCCGGCAGTGACCCGTCCTTCTTGCGCGCGACAGGTCTGCTCTCTACCCGGATCTTCAGCCGATCGATCCCGACCAGGTCCGGCACCCCGCACACGTGCGCCACGTGCGCGGCGAACGCGACCAGGTCGGGCAGTTGGACGGGACGCGCGTCGCCGGGCGCTTCCTCATCGGATGCGCCATCGGACTCGGCGGGCGGTCCGTCCGCCGGTCGTTCCGGGGCTGGTCCGCCGGCGTGTTCCGCGTCCTCGGACTCAGCCGCCCGCCTTCCGTCCCCGCCGGCGTCGGGAGGATTGAGCCTGCGCAGGAGCGGTTTGACGGCGCCGCCGGCCAGCCCGGCGCCGACCGAGCCGAGCGGCCCGGCGGCGAGGCCGCCGATCAGTGCGAGCACCGCGCCCTCGGCGCTGGATCCGAGGATCTCCCTGACCACTCTGCGCCAGCTGGCCGTGCTCCGGCTTGCTGGGTCCTGCCCCGCCGCGACCGCGCTCCTGCCGGAGGGCGGAAGCGGAAGCGTGTAGGGGATGTGACGGCGGGTGAGAAGGTCCACCGCCTGCTCGCAGTCCATGCCGGCCTTCTCGAATCCGTCCAGCCATCCTGGTGCGTCGGGGCCCGGGTCGAAGATCCGGCCGGTGGCCCAGGCGCACGCGTTGAGGATCACGGTGCCTTCCAGCAGGCAACCGCGTTCGTCCACGGTGAACGCGAACAGCGCCGTGTCGCCGGACTTTCGCCGTCCGCCGTAGTCCTGTTCCTCTGCGCCGTTGCCGAATCGTTCGACGAGCGCATCATGGACGGCGGAGACAGGGAACACGCCTCCGAAGACGGTGTGCCGCCAGGAAGCTCCATACCTGCCAGACTCCGGCTGCTCACCGTGGATCGGGTGCCCAGGCTCCCAGGGCAACGGCGACAGCGGCCTTCCGGGGACGGCCTCGATCTCCTGTACCAGTTCCCGGCCGGCTTTCCGGCGTGCACCGGGACGCGTCACGCGGGGGATGGTCTGCGGGTCGAAGAGTTCGATCGCCCGCCAGTACCGCAGCACATCGGCCATTCGCTTCTGCTCGCGCCGCAAGGCCCTCCCCGCTCTTCTCGCCGGCAACGGTCAAAGATCTTGACATCGAGGGTGCGGAGGCCGGACGCGCTGGCCACATGCGGTCTGGGGCCTCAGATCCGGCCATCGACTCGTTTGCACAAGAGGGCTGTTTCCGTCATAACGCTCGCAGGACACACCCTTTCCTGCAGAATCGAGCGAGCTGTGAGCACGCTGACCGCAGAAAACGCTACCGGAGCGCAGGACGCGCCGCCCCTGCAATTGTGCTAACTCACCTCGAGACCGACTGGTTCGTGCCCCTTGAACCCCCCAGTGAGTCGGTCAACCTACTTGGTAAAGTTCTGGCCGCCGCCCACTCCCCCGGTGAGGACGTCCATGACTCTGATTCGCGCCGAGTTCGCCGCCTTCAGCGAAGCGGAGCGCTGTTTCCAGAAAGCTCTGCGAGATTTCGAAACCGTGCTGGACGGGCTTGAGAAGTCGCTTGCGGGGTCGCTCGCGGAATGGGACGGCGACGCGCGGAACGCCTACACCGCGGCACACGCTCGCTGGGACAAGACGGCCAGGGACCTGCATGCCGAGTTGGACCGGCTGCACCGCGCCATCGGGCGCGCGCATCGGAACTTCCGCAGTTCGAGCAGCACGAACGTACGAATGTGGTCGGCGTGAGCCGCGTCTGGATCGATACGGTTTTCGTGCAGGGGGCCGCCCAGCACGTCGCGGCCGCCCAGAACAGGACCGGCGGCACCTGGCACAACCTCGCCGACGCACTTTCCGCGGTGATGGGCATGGCCGGCAATCCGGGCAAGGACGAGGCGGCCGCGAAGTTCGTCAGCGCCTACGCACCGGCCGCGCAGGCCGCATGGCAGGGCTTCGCCGCCCTGCACCGGTCGGTCGGCGACATGTCCCGGGGCCTCGCACAGACCGCGAAGAACCATGCGAAAGCCGACCAGTATTCGATGATCGGCAGCGGCTCCCCGGTGCTGCCGCGCCAGACGGTCCCTTTCCGGGACCGGCTCCTGGGCTATGCGGTCTCGCCTCCGCTGAACCTGCCCGGACCGCCGTCGGCGGCGGGGCCGGGAGAATCGGCACCGCATTCGCTGCTCGGATCCCTGACCGGCATCGAGATCGACATCTCCGGATACTGGCCGACCGGAGACCCGAACGGGCTCGCCCAGGCATCCCATGCCTGGAAGACGGCCCAGGACGCCCTGACAGACATCCGAAGTCAGCTGTCCGCCGAGGTGAAAGGCATTCTGGGGCACGGCGACGCACCTGACATCGACGCCTTCGAGAACTACTGGAAGAGGATCGACGCCGGCGGCGACCAGGCCACGGTGCTCGAGGGCCTCCCCCGGCTCTGCGGAGGAATCTCCGAAGCCTGCGCCCAGTACTCCACCGCACTGAGAGATGCGCAACTGCAGGTCAACGACGCGGCCGGCAATCCCGTCGCGGCGCTGCTCGAGGTCGCCGCTCTGCGCGCCACGCTCGCCTCCATCGCAGGCAAGCTGGTGCAGGTGGTCGGCGGTATCGCGGTGGGCGCTCTGGCCGAGCACCTCGTCACGTCCGTCACCATCGGCGCCGGGAACGCACCGAACCTGCGGATCCTCGAGGCCGAGGTCGAGAGGGAGGTCAGCGAGACGCTCCATTCGACGCTCCGGGGCGGCGACGGGGACCGGGACATCGATCCGAAGGAGGTCATCGAGAACGCGGACGACCTCTACTATGACGAGAACGGCAACCAGGTCTTCGTCTGGCGCCGGGGAGACCGGCAGAGCCAGGTCACCATCCGCAATCCCTCGAACGGGAACATCCTGACCAACCAGTGGTCCTCGGACGCGTGGATCCAGCGGCAGCTCGACAAGGAGAGATGGTACGGCCTCGATGACTGAGAACTCCTACACCGAAGGATTCACCTGCGCATTCTGTGCCGGCAGCATTCCCGCCTCGTCCCCGGAGCTGCGCAGGGTGACGGTCGCGGTGATGGGGGGATTCCCTTCCCAGGAGCTTTTCGCGCACCGCGCGTGCGTGGTGAACGCCATCTCGCCGAAGATACCGCTGGGTGAGGTTCTCGACGAAGACTGATTCGTCAGAGCGTGCCGTTCTTGTAGGCGTGGTACTGCCCGATCAGGGTGGCGGTGTCGTAGTCGGGCCAGAGGATCAGGGCGCCGGTGTTGCGGTCGATGATGAGGACGCGGTCGGGCACGCTGGGCGGCGAGGTGGCCGGCCGGGCGATGAATCCTTCGTCGAAGGACTCGATGGACAGCAGGACGGGGTGGCCGACCGTCGTTGCGTACCAGGCGTCGGCGCGGCGCCAGGCTTCCGACCGGTCGATCGGATGGGTCCGGATGTCGTAGGCGGTGAGGACGTCGGATATGGCGCGGACCGTCCGGCAGTGCTCCGTGCCGCATGCCAGGCAGACCATCCGGTCGTAGGGATCTCGTCCGAACCGGTGCGCGGTGATGATGGTGCTCAGAGCCGCGGACGTCGCGAGCATCAGCGTGCGCGCCGTCCGAAGGAAAGGCAGGGTGAAAGCGTCGAGGCCGTCGGCGTTGTGCTCGGCGAGCGCGTCGAGGGCGTGCGGGTCGGCGCGCATGGCGGTGGTCATCGTGGACCGGACCCGGGCGACCGTGCGTTCGCGGAGTTCCCGGGCGGTCACGCGGCCTCGCACAGGGACACGGCGTTGGGAGTGAACAACGCGGCGACGGTCCGGGAGCGGTCGTTGCCGAACCATCCCCAGCCGGTGGCGAGCAGCGACACGGTACGCAGGCCTCGACCGGATTCAGCGTCGTCGCCGGCGTCGGCGACGGCGGGTTCGGACGGTGCCCCTTCGTCGGTCACGGCGACGGCGACCGAGCCGCCCCAGCGGGCGATCTCAACGGTGAAGATGCCGCCGGGCCGGCCGGATCCGGTGTGGCGCAGCGCGTTCACGACCAGCTCGTCGACGGTGAGCAGGATGTCGTCGAGCACGGGGCAGCCGGGCAGGAGCAGGGTGGTGAAGCGACGGGCGGCCGCGGCCTGGTCGGGAGTGCCGGGGAACGGCCGCCGCCAGCGCTGCGCGTCGGGGGCCGCGGGGAAGACGGGAATGGCAGGGAACATCGGCTACCTCACTGGAAGTGTGCGTCGTCGCGGGTCTGTCGCGCTCATCGTCACAGCAGGTGGCGGGGCGTGCACGCGGTATCGGGGCCGGACTGGGGATTCGCACGCCCAGCCGGTGAACGTTCGGATTCCGCACGCTCGGGAACGTGATTCACCAGGGAATGCACGTTCGGGATTTCGGGGGTCACCGCGGTACTAATATCGCCTTCAAGTAGTCCTTTTCAGACACGGCGGCCGTGGACGACGGCCAGGATCGAGCCACGATTCCGTGAAGACGACCACCCCGCCGGTCGAACGCCTCACCGGCCGGCCCCCGGCGTGCGGCGCACAAGCTGCTCGCCCGCGCCTGGAGAAGGCTGGGCGGCCGCGCACAGTGGCGGCTCGCCCGGCTCCGGCATGACACGTTCCTGGTGTACGCGGCGGGGATCGTCCGGGACGAGCGGGGGCGGATCCTGCTGCTGAGGCACCGGCTCTGGCCGGAGTACCGCGCCTGGGGCCTGCCGGGCGGATACGTCAACGCGGGCGAGCGGCTGGAGGACGGCGTGGCCCGCGAGATCCGGGAGGAGACCTCCCTGGAAGTCGAGGTGGAGGGGACTCCGCTCCGCGTCGCCAGCGGTTTCCGGCATCGGGTGGAGGCCTACTACGAGGCCCGTGTCACCAGCGGGCGGCTCGTCCTCGACCCGGCGGAGATCCTCGAGGCGCGCTGGTGCGGTCCGGATGACCTGCCCGCCGAGATATCGGCCCGGTTGCGCCCCCTGATCGTCGGCTTCCTCCGGCCGTGACGGCGCCTGCCGCACGGCCAGCCGTGGACGAAGCCGCGAAAGCAAATTCATCACTCCCGTTCCCTCCTGTAGGACGAATATCAGCGACCGATCTCACCTTGACTTCAACAAGGTCGGAGAGGGGCAGCCTCGCTGACGCGCACGTGGCGGGTAGACCGTTGTGAGGCCAGGGGCGGCGAAGGTAATGTGATGCCTTCACCCGGGGAAGATCCGTTCTTCCTGCCCAGGTCCAGGAGCCAATGATGGATGACGAGATTCAGCTGCTCAGTGACGGCGATGGCTTAGCGGTCATCGGGAATCCGAAGGCCGTCGACCGTTTCCTCGTCTCCGAAGGGCTGCCGTCGAAGGATCTCGGGCTGAAACGGCTCGGATCCGCTTTCAATGCCGGGGCCGCCGCCGCACAGGCGGGCTCCGAAATCGCCGCCAACTCGGGTCGCTGGGTGAAGTTGACCGAGAAGTCCGCGCGAGCGATGAAGAAGTACCCCCTGATGAAGGGTTCGGAACCGGGTGCCGGCCGCGCCGTGCTGATGGACAACGCCAGGACCAAGCACATCCTTGAGTTGGTGAGGACGCCTGGATCGTTCCTGACCAACCCGGCGCTCCTGGCCGGTGCCGCGGGACTCATGGCGCAGCTGTCGATGCAGCAGACCATGGACGAGATCACCGACTATCTCGCCTCGATCGACGAGAAGGTCGAGGACGTCCTGCGCGCCCAGAAGGACGCGGTGCTGGCGGACATGATCGGTGTGGATCTCGTGATCGAGGAGGCCATGACCATCCGGGACCAGGTGGGCCGGGTCTCCGAGGTGACGTGGTCGAAGGTGCAGTCCACTTCGTTGGCGGTCGCACGGACCCAGGCGTACGCGTTGCGCCGGCTCGACGCGGTCGCGGAGAAGCTGGAGAACAAGAGCAAGATCGGCGATCTCGCCAAGGCGTCCAGGGACGCCAAGGTCGAGGTCCAGGAGTGGCTCGCCGTCCTGGCACATTGCTTCCGGCTGCAGGACGGGATCGGCGTGCTCGAACTCGACAGGGTGCTCGACGCGTCTCCTGAGGAGCTCGACCAGCACCGGCTCGCGCTTCGAGCCGCCCGGCAGGACCGGCTGGAACGCATCTCGCGGTACACCGAGCGTCTGATGGCCCGCATGGACGCGGCCGCCGGCACGGCCAACGCGAAGGTGCTGCTGCACCCGAGCGCATCCCGAGCCGTAGTGCAGTCGAGCAACGATGTCGCGGTCGCCGTCGTCGACTTCCACGGGCGGCTCGGGATCCAGCGCGGCCGGGAATCGTTGGAGGCGAGGCGATGGGGGGACGCGGCCGCGGAGGTGAGGGACAAGGTGCTCGGGACGGGAGCGGAAGGCATCGGCGCCGCCAAGAACCTCGGTAACGAGACCCTCGACCGGGCCAAGTCCGTCAAAGCCAAGCTCTCCAGCGAGATCGCCGAACGAACGGCCCGCCGACGCGCGGACGGCGAGGAACTCGATGCGAAGGGGTGATCCCCGGCGCACGAATGGACAGGTGCTGCGGATGCGTTCCGCGACGGCCGCGGGCAAGGCTCAGGTCGCCTGGCACCCGTCCAGGTCGATGTCCGGCGCTGCGGCACCAGTGCTCGGCATGCCGTTGGCGCTGCGGCACTGCCACCTCCACGTGATGGCCCACTGCGCCTCACGCAGGTATTCGGCCTGGTGCGTAAGAACCAGCGGACGGGCGCGCAGCTATACCTGATGACGCGGCGAGCCGAGCGAATCGACCATTCGCAGTGTCGACGGCCGAGGCAGGGACAGTGACGCCCTGACGGCCTGGTCGAGGGTGACGACCGTGGCGGATGGCCGAACCGAACTCAGGGCGACCGTTCCGTCAGATCGGTTCGCGCGAGCGCCTCGAGCAGGTCGGCTCGCGTGCGCACACCGACCTTCCGGTAAACACGGGTGAGATGCTGCTCGACGGTGCTCGGCGTGACGTGCAGCCGAACGGCGATCTGCCAGTTGGTCAATCCCTTTGCGGCCAGCTTCGCCACTCTCGACTCTGCGTTGCTGAGTTCATGCGATGCCTGCTGGGGCGTCGGGGGCTCTTCCTGGCGTCGCGGCTCGCGCGGTCGGCCCACAGCCATGGCGCGCAGGCCGGGCAGGTCGACGACGGTGATCCTGCGCCAGCCGGTGCGGATCAGGCCGGCGGCGCGCAGCCCGGCCATGGCCCGCGCGACGGTCTCGCGGGAGGCGTCCATCCAGCTGCCCAGCTCCTGCTGGGACAGCGGCGGCCCGATGACGATCGACCCGTCCGGCGCGGGCGGTGCGTGCTGCGCCGACAGTTCGGCGAGGTCGGCCAGCAGCCGCGCGAGCCGCTCGGTGCCGCGGCTGGCGACGTGCGCGCGCAGCCGCCGGTCGGCGTCGTCGATGCGCTGCACGAAGGTACCGGTGACGAGCCTCCACACGTCGGGGTGCTCGTCCAGGAAGTTGGTGAACCGGTTCGCCGGGACGACCAGTGCACGCACCGGCGACAGCGCGGTGACGGTCGCCGAGCGGGTGCGGCCGCCGAGCACCGCGCTCTCGGCGATCAGGTCGCCGGGCCCGCGCACGGCCAGCACGACGTCGTGACCGTCCTCGGTGGACGAGGTCACCTTCGCCCAGCCCCGCTCGATGATGATCACATGTTCGGACTCGTCGCCCTGGTAGACGAGCGGCGCCTTGTCCGCGTAAGTGCGGGGGCGGGCCACCCTGCGCAGCGCGGCCCGCTCCGGCTCGTCCAGGGAATCCCAGAAGCTGTGCTCCATCAGCCGCCGTAGATCCGCGGCAGTGTGTACAGGATGGGCGGTAGCGCCACGATCACGGAACCGATCGCGGTGAGGATCGCGACGGTACGGCCGGAGGGACTGTCGGCGGTCCGGTGGACGACGTATCCGATGAGAACGAATAGGCCGAGGACAACGATCACGACACCCGCGATCAGCGCCAGGGTTACGAACACCTGGCCGATGGGCGCGTCGGGTTGTGGTTGGGGCATCGAAGGGGCTCCTCGCGAGTCTCTGGCTGGGACTTGGTCGGTGCGGGGCGCGGTGATGCTGGCCCGCCGAGCCGGGTCCGCAGGACCCTCGAGGAGGTGGAGGGTGCAAGCCTCTGCCTCTCCCGCGTCGCGGCGGCGAGTTAGTCAGCACGGTAACCCGGAAGGGAGAGAGAGCACCAGAGGCGAGGGAACGCCGAGAAACGCCGAGTAGGCGGGAATCCGGGCTTGCACCTCCGGACACCGCCTACCAGCGGGCACACAAAGTCCCAGCCAGAGACATGGATGCCTACGCCCGATTGAAGACGGCTCGCCCCCCTAGCAGTGCCGTCAGGTGCCACATTTAGGGGGGCCCAAATCTGGCCGCAGCTCTGCTGAGCGCCGCCGGAGCCCGCATCGGGCGCGCGTCGGCGCTTCGCTCGCGCTTGGACGAGAGGCGAACGCCAGGGCGCCGAGTGCGTCGACGACACGCCGGCCACGGACCGGGGAGTCGGATCGGATGAGGCGTGCGGCGGTGCATGTGCCGCCGTCAGCGAGGAGGCCGCCGTTACACCAGCGGATCACGTTCGCCATGCCCGATCGCCTCCCGAGGCCGCAGTGGTTCCGATGGTAACCCCGACGAGCTGGACGGCGCTTTGCTCAGATCGTCGCTGGCGCTGACGCGCAACCATCCGGCCACGGGACGAGTAGCCAGAGAGGCCACCGGAAGGTGGCGCAGGGGCGCCGACACCCGATCGTCGCTGCGAAACCGTGCGGCCCCACCGGGACCCATCGGTGAACCAGGACGGCATCGCGCGACCCGTAGTGGAGGCGGCCGTCCCGGCACCTCGGAACTGGCCTAGAAGCGTGTAAGCCGCAGCACGGGACGCGCAAACGGGCACCGATCGTCGGTGTCTCGCTCTGCCGCACCAGTTCTTTAGCCGATTGACTACATCGCGACGGCGGAAGACGAAGGCACGCGCGCCCGAACCACTTCGAACAACGCGAGCTCGTTCGATACGAAAGTGTGGCCTTGTTCGGCCTCCGACACGGTCCAGTTCAGCGGCGAACCAGCATCCGGTCGTGTACATAGAGTAGTTAAGCTGTCACGATCCTGCCCCGGAGGTCGCCATGGTCAGCCCCTTCGTCCGACGTCGGCGTCTCGCGGCCGAACTCCGCGCCCTCCGCGAGGAGCGCGAGATGACGGCGGACGAGCTCGCCAAGCGCATCCACTACTCCCGTATGAAGGTCAGCCGCCTGGAGAACGCCCACGGCCGCCCCGACGTCGCGGACGTCATCACCATCCTCGACGCTCTCGAAGTGCCTGAACGCCAGTGGACGGAAATCGTCCGTCTCGCCCACGATGCCTCAGCCAAGGGATGGTGGGACGCCTACGGCAACGCGATGGGTGCTCGCCACCGGCTCTACGCAGACATCGAGTCCGGCGCCGACACGATCCACGAGTACAACCTGAGCGCCATCCCGGGCATCCTCCAGACACCGGAACTCACGCTCAGCCTCATCGAGAACTCGAAGAGAGAGGGACGACTCGACTACCAGCCTGAGAAGATGGCAAAAGCCCGGCTCCAGCGGCAGGAGATGATCCTTCGTCCTGGCGGGCCAACGTACGAGTTCATCCTCGATGAAGGACTCATCCGTCGCCGTACGGTCCCTCGCGAGGTCATGGCGCAACAGTTGCTCCACATCGTCAAGATCATCGCAGACGAGCCCCGGTTCACTCTCCGCGTGCTCCCACTCCACGCCGACATGGAGGGGGCTTTGCTCCCCAAGGCCACGTTCGCGCTCTACACCTTCCCAGACCCAGCAGACCCACCTATGGCTGTTGTGGACACGATCACAACGGACCTCATTCACACTGAGCGGCGCGAGGTAAAGCGGTATACACAGAGGTACGAAGACCTCACGCGAGGAGCGCTTGCGCCGGACGACAGCCTTGCGCTACTGGCCGAGGCCGCTGACGAGTTGACCGACAAGGTGGTACGCCGCGAATGAGCAAGCAGTACGCACAGTGGCGCAAGTCCCGGCACAGCGAGCCGAACGGGTCGTGCGTGGAGGTGGGACGGGCGGCGGACGGAACGATCGGCGTCCGCGACACCAAGGCCCACGGCACTGGCCCGGTCCTCGGGTTCTCTCGCACCGAGTGGGCAGCGTTCCTCGACTCGATCAAGGCCAGTCGCTAGGACGTTCCTGACCGGCGGGGTCCTCAGGTCTGCACGGACTCTTCAGGCGCAGCACGCTACGGATGTGTTGGTGCTCGTAGCGTGCTGCGCCTCCGTTCGTTATGCAGCCGTTCATTACCGACGTGCAAGCCGACGGAGGCGAATCGCGGAGGCATCGAACGCCCAGCACAGACGCCGTTCCACGTTCGACGGCACAGCCCGCAATCCAACAACGTCAATCGAGTACGTTGACTTGCGGCGAGTCATCCTTAAGAGCTGTTGGATAACGACGACTCGCCGCTACTCACCGAGGTAGCCGTCTCCAACTGGCTACGTTTGCAGAGCCGCACTGCATGCGCGCGGAAGGACGGTCAGTCCTTCTTCTTGCGGCCGCCGCGCTTGGGCTTCTCGGGGCGCCAGTTCTTGAGGTCGTCGTCTGAGATCCCGTACTCGCGCTGCTTGCTCTCCAGGTACATGGTGTACGCGTCGGCCGGGCTCTGTCCGAATGCCGGATCGACCTCGCCGTGCCACTGCCGGACCCACGGCAGCACCTCGGCAAGCCCCGCGAGCAACGGCGTCAGTCGAGCAGCGTCCCACCCGTCCTGGGTGGCCCGCTCCTCGATCAACATCATGAGCGCCTGGGCCTGCTCCCGGTGGTCCCAGCCGGCCCACCCAAGCAACAGCGAAGAATCCCCATCCGGCCCACTCCCCGGATACGAGATGAACCGCTCCTTGGGCACGTCCAGCTTCCCGCGATTCCGCCAGTACGACGTCTTCATGAAGTCAGCAGACGTGTACTTGGGAGGTACCGGGATGTCGAGCCGCTTGCCCGTCCGGTCCTCCTCGCGCTGCTGTTCCCACACGTCTTCCCACTGCGCCCGCTTCCGCAGCCCAGACGGGCCCTTGTACCGAAGCGCCGCCAAGTGCGGGACATGCTCGTCCTGCGTAATCTCCGTGATCACCTTGACCAGGTCCACATCATCACCCGCGTACAGCCGGGCGACAGACACGAAGTCTTCTCCCCGCCGGAGCTGGTCAGCAAGCTGGCTGACCGTCATCACGCGCGGCTGCTCGGTGCCGTACTCATCGTCCGCGAACCAGAGCGAACGCTCCTCACACCGATCCAGCAGCCAACTACGCAGCGCATCCCTCGCCTGCTTCTCCCAGGGCTCCGTCGCCCACCGCCGCTTGCACTCTGGCCGCTCAATCAGTGCGAGGTCACGTCGACTCTCGATGATCTCGATGCGTCTACCGACGATCTGCCTGTACTCCTCTGGCCAATGCTCAGGAATCTCCGTTGTGGGAGTTGATCCATGTCGGCCAAACCATGCGAATTCAGCTTCTCCGCGCTCTAGCCTGCGTGCAAGCACAATCTCGAAGGCCCGCTGTCCAAGATCAACCTCAGGAATTGATTTACGAGGCATGATGAGATCTTCTTCAATCAGGCCATACAGGTGATACGCCTCCCAGTCGAGCTCCTCTTGCTCAGCAATCAAGCGGCGCCGGATACTCTCCCATAGAGCCTTAGCCTCACAGAGGGTTCCAGCAACCGGTACTCCTCGTCGCGCAATAGCCTCTGGACTGTGACTCTCGAGTTCATTGGCTAGATAATCTAGCCTTTTGGCCCGCGCAAGCGGCCGGCGTTCAGGAAGCGGCAGTTCTTGGACCTTCGTCCCAGTAAATTCGTAAAAGCGCTCCCATTCTTGAGACTTGAATCCCTCATTAATTCCTTGCGAGCCTTTGTCATGACTTACTTGCTTAAGCCAGAAGCAGGCCGTGGAGCTATTAAGCAGGCCTAGAATTTCAAGATGATCATCCTCGGTTGCATGCTTTGGCAGCTTAATGATCGGCGCACTCTGCTTAAAGACTTTGCCAGTCCTATCGAGGGCAAAATGATTGTGAGTAGCAACAAAAGCTAGCGCGATGGTCCATGCATGGGCATTAGAATCCTTGGGAAGCTGATGCCACTCATACCAAGGGCGTCCACGAGTAAAGTACGTTCCACCGTCAAACGTAGCCCGATTTCCGAGATTAGTCCGAAAAGGCCACATGCGCTTCATCATCGAAGAGAAAGCGCTCGGATCCATCAGCTCGTGTGATCCACTATAGGGAAAGAAGACCATTACCTCCGATCTAATTCCCCAGTCGCGGACATTGTCGCCTACCCCGAGAGCTGCCTGTACAGGCGTCTCCGCCTTCGCCCTTCCGAAGGATCGGGCCGGTGCGATCATTACCTCATCCGCACCCGGTATACCAAAAACACCGATTCGGCTGCAGATGTTCTTCAGCTTGGCTTTGCCTTCCTCAATAAGTTCCTGAAGATCGTCCGCGCCGCCGCCACTTAGGTTCCACGGATGGGAAGAAAATCTGTCTCGCCGTACTTTAAGTCCAGCAGCCCATTCCCCTTGGCCCGTTGGGTTAGCCGTTTCGGCAACAATAGCGCGCCAAACCCTACCCTTAGCCGGGTCAGCCGGAATCTCCGGCTCGCCGCGAATACCCATTACCGCATGAATCAGGGTTTCTTGCTTTGGCCATCGACGCTTCCCGATAAGAATTACCGTAGGAGTTCCATGCCCCGGAACATAGGCTCCAGATGTATCGATTATATTTGCAATTTCGATGGTGGGAAGATATTCTTCAATGAGCTTCTTGCCAAACTCTCGCTTCATAAACGAGTTGGCTGTAATCTGACCAACAAAGCCTGCCCGCAGATCCGCACTTTCGGCACGGCGGGCCAACTGAAAGAACCGTTCAATAAACGGAACAGAGAGAGCATATTTTCCAGAACAGGACTTGTACGCCGAACGATAATTGCCGTTCTCCTGCTTGTCCTTCACCGTGATATATGGAGGATTGCCCACCACGACGTGATAACTTCCCGCTCCCAAAAGGTCGAGCGCAATCGAGTGAGCGTCGTCCTCCGCGCTAATGAAGTCGTAGATGTCTTCTGTGGCGTAAGTGTGTGGTTCGGCCGCGGAGAGGAGGTCTTCCTGAATTCCCGGAGCGCCTCGGCCATGGAGGAGGGAGTCGCCGGTGGCGATGATGATGGGGAATTCCGGGACGCGAGGCAGTGTGGTAACTCCCCCGGCCTTCATCACGGCGGCGAGCATGCGGAAGCGGGCGATGTTCGTTGCGAAGGGGTTCTTGTCGACGCCGTGTACCGAGAGGAGCGTCCGGCGGATGAGTTCCCAGATGTCCGTGGCGGGTTCCGCACCCCGCCACTTGTTGAGGATGCGGTGGAAGGCGCCGAGGAGGAAGTGGCCGGAGCCGCAGGTGGGGTCGATCAGGCGCAGGCCGTCCAGGCCGAATTCGTCAACGGCCGGCTCGAGGGTGTAGTCGAGGATGAACTCCTCGACGAAGTCCGGGGTCTGGAGCAGCGCGTACGTCTTCTTCGCGTGCTCGGAGAGGTCCTGGTAGAGGTCGCCGAGGAAGCGGGTGTCCCAGTCGGGGTCGGTGAAGTCGTGGACGATCTCGCCGTCCTCGTCGCGGCGGCGCCAGAAAGCGAGCAGCGCCTTAGCGGCGGGGTGCGGGATCTCGATCTGCCACATGGGGTTGTGGGCTCGATCGAAGAGTCCTGCGGCGACGGAGGAGCGCGACATCTCATTGAAGCCCGCGAGGATCCAGTCGCGGTCGGTGTCGTGCGGGTTCTGGCGGATGTAGTCCGCCTGGCGTTCCTGGGCGAGGTCGAGCTTGTCACCGGGGCCGGCGAGGAAGGGCATCTCGATCAGGCCGTTGTCCTCGCAGAACCGCAGGAACACCGTCCCAAGGACCCAGGCGACGGCGGCCTGGGTCACGCGGTCGTCCAGCCACGTCTCGTAGGTGGCGGCGATGCGGCTCGCCTCGCGGGCCTTCTGCCACTCGCCGTGCAGGCGGGCGTGGGTGTCCGCGTCGTCGGCCGCGCGCTCTCGCAGGTCCCCTTCAAGGGTTCCGACCTGCTTCTTGAGGTCGGCGAGCAGCGCCTTGCGGTCGATCATGAGGCTCTCCCGGCGGAGGATTCGTCCGGCTGCCCGAACAGGCGGGGCAGCACGAAGTGTTCGTTGTCGGTGTTCGTCGGGACGACCGCATCATCAAGCAGCGGCAGGTTCTTCGGGTCCGCCATCGGGCACAGCAGCCACAGCCCGTTCGGCGTCTCGTGCGGGTCGCGTGCCGCTTCGGCGAGGCGGGACAGCAGTTCGGGGCCGCCCTTGTAGCGGGCGAGGGGTGTCGCGTCGTGCAGCAGCGCCACGTTCGCGGTGGCGCGGACGGCCTTCTCCACGTCGGCGAACGCCTGCTCGATGAGCTGGTGGAAGACGGGCGGCGCGTCCGCCGGGTCGGCCTCCAGCATCGTGTCCCAGGTCGGAAGCTCGCGGGCGGCGACGACCTCGCGGAGGGCACGGGTGAATTCCGTCGTCACGTTGATGGGGGTGACGTCCGGGAACGCGGTGAGGGCGCCGAGCATCGCGTCCGCGTTGCGGATGCGGGTCTTGAGGGCGAGGAAGCCGCCGTCGGTGACGCTGCCGAGGAGCCGCTGGGTGATCTGGTCGGTGGAAATGCGCCCGGTGGCGGTGGCCGTCCCGGGACTGTGGCCGCCGCTGTAGGAGCGGGCGGCGATGTCGAACCGGGGGTCGACGAGGCGCTTGCCGTCCTTGCTCCACTCGACTTCATACCCGGCCTTGCGGAGCGCCTTGTAGAGGGCGGCCGGGGTGTCCGGCAGGCGGGTCATGCTGGGGAAGCGGGCGAGGACGCGGCGGCGCAGGTCGGCGGCGGTGATGCCGGTGCCGCCGAGGTATCCGGCGATCTGTGCGAGTTCGAGCGCGCGGACTGGGTCGAGGTCCGTCGGGTACAGCTCCAGGCGGGCGGTGACCGCCGCGTTCGCGGACGCGGCGGCAGCCAGGGCGACGAGCGCCGTGTCGGGCAGCAGCGGCATCCCGGACGGGACGATGACCTCGCGCAGCGTCCCCTGCACGGTAACGGCGCTGGGCAGCGGGTTGAGGCCGGCGAGGGTGTCGGCGCGCTGCCCCAGCTCTTCCGCATAGTCGAAGAGGTCGGGGGCGTCCGGAAGGTCAGCGTCCTCGGGGGCGCGCAGCGCGATGAGGACCTTCTTGCCGCCGGGGCCGGTGCGGCGCTTGGCGAGGCGCGGCTCGTCCAGGCGTTCCTCGGTCTCGATGGCGACGCGCAGGGCGGCGCCGGCGACGGCGCGCCGGGCGGCGGGGTCCGCGAGGCCGCTCCCCCGCCGGGTCAGCAGCTCGGAGGCGAGCTGGTCGGATTCGAGGACGCGTCCCTTCTCGGTGAGGATCGCGACGACGTCCTCACGGAGCGGCTTGATGGCACTGTCGGACGTCCAGCGGCGGCGGGCGGCGGCGAGCGCCTGCGACACGTCCGTGGGCTTGATGCGCTTGTGGTCGGCGATGTCCCGCTGCGACGCCCACGGCTCCAGCGGCGCCTTCGCTCCGTCCGGGCCGGGCAGCGCGAGGGCGAGCGCGACGATCTCGGCGTCCTGCCCTTCCTCCTTGGGGACGAGGCGCCCGGCGATCTCGTCGAGGCTGAGGCGCTTCAGCCGCTCCTTGAGGTCGGCGCCGGCGACGGAGACGTCTTCCCCCGCCTTGCGCTGGTCGTTCGCGACGGCGGCAACCGACTCCTTCGAGCCGAGGCGGTGCCGCCAGTCGCGGCCGAGGCGCAGCAGCTCGTTGCGGGGGCCGGAGCCGATCCCCGCGTTGCGCAGCCGGTGGACGCGGGCGGCCGGGACCGCCATCAGCTCCCCGACCGTCGACACCCCGAGCCCGTCGATCGCGGCGGACAGCGCGCGCGGTGACAGTCCGGCTTCGACGAGCAGCGTGTCCGCGGTGGCGGCCTTCGCCAGGGCCTCGCGGGCCTCGATGACGTCCTCGGTGTCCTCATCGGTGCTGCTCGGCGTGGACGGAGGCGCCGTCTGGTCGAGGGCGAGGAACATGCCGCGCCAGGCGTCCCGCATCTGCTTCAGCGACGCGAACCGCTTCCCGGCGTCGCGGTGCAGGGCCCGCTGGAAGAACGCGGCGAGCGCGTCGCGAAGGCCCGCGTCGAACCGGTCCTCGGCGATCTGCGGGACGGTCTCGGCCTTGTCGATGAACTCCGGCTCGGCCATGCCGTCGCCCCAGGACGGGCGTTCCGCGGAAGCCATCTCGTGCAGCGTCACGGCGATGGAGTAGCGCTCGGCGTGGTCGTCGTAGCGGGGACGGCGGTCGGTGCCGACGAACGGGTCCTTGTAGTCGGGGGTGCCGGCCTTGACGGCGGTGTCCGGGGTGTCCGCCATGGAGAAGTCGAGCATCACCAGGCGGCTCATGTTGTTCGCCAGGCGGCGGATCGCGAGGTTCTCCGGCTTGATGTCGCGGTGCCGGACGCCCTCCTCCTCCAGGTAGTCGACCGCGTCGAACAGCTCGTCGCCGAACTTCTCCAGCTCGTCCGGGGACAGCCGCCCCTGCCGCTTGATGTGCTCGGCGAGCGTGACCTGCCCGGCCTCCTCCAGCACGACGACCGTGCGGTCCGCGACCTCGAACGGGCCCTCGATCAACCCGACGATGCGGGTGCTGCGCAGCCGCGCGAGCAGCGCCGCCTCCGCGTGCAGGCGGTCGGACGCGGCCTCGGTCAGCGCCACCTTCAGCACGCCGGTCTGCTTGCCCTCGGGCGTCTGCCGCTCGGCGAGGAAGGTGCGGGACGTGGAGCCCTGGCCGAGATTGCGCAGCACCGTCCAGCCGTTGACGACCGTGCCGCGGACGGCGTCGAGCGGGTCCGCGTCGGGTTCGGCGTCCGGCGCGGTCAGCTCCTCCTCGACCAGGTCGAGGTACTCCAGGAAGTCCTTCACCGACTCGAACCGGTCGAACACGTCGAGCGCCGTGGCGCCCTGGATCACCTCGTCCATCTGCGGGGTGATGGACTCGTCGATCGCGGACGGGGTGAGCCGGTGCTCCTCGGTCAGCCGGCGGGCGAGCGCGCCGCGGCTGTCGGCGGGCGCGGCGCCCGTCATGATCAGGTAGCCGAGCGCGCCGAGGCCGAACACGTCCAGCGGCACGCTCTCGGCGTCGGCCCGGCCGAACTCTGGCGCCAGATACGCCTCCGCGGACCGCTCGATGTGCCCGGCGGCCGTCGCGACGGCTCCGGCGAGCGTAGAGGTGCGTCCGGGGTGCACGCCATTCGACCCGCCACCGGGACGGGCCGCGGCCTGCCAGTCGATGATCTTCAGGGTGGGGTCGTAGCCGGCGCCGTGGAAGGCGACGTAGACGCTGCGGGCGGCGAGCGCCCGGTGGTACAGGTGGCGGCGGTGCGCGTGGGCGACGGCCTCGGCGAGCTGCCGGATCATCCCGAGGCGGGTCTCGACGTCCAGGCCGTCGCCGTACTGGGCCATGTAGTGGTCGAGGCGCAGCCACTCGGGCCGGTGCGGGAACACGATCGCGGGACCCGCGTCATGGTCGTCGCTGAACTGCTCCGCCTTGACGATCCCCGGATGGTCGATTCCTTGAAGAACCAGGTACTCGCGGCGCGCGGCCCGGCGCGTCGACTCCTGCGCCTCGCGAGACGCGCCTAGCTCCGACAGGTACAGCCTTACTCGCCGATGATCGCCTTCGAGGGCCGTGTTCTCGGCAAGGTAGTCCTCCCAGGTGGGGCCCGCGTCCATCGCCTTGGGCTCCAGGCGCCACGTCCCGACCGTCCGGTGCTTGCGGTAGCCCTGGATGCCGATGGCGTCCATCAGCTCCGGCATCTTGCGGGAGAATGTGATCTCGGTGCGGGACGGCGCGACGGGACGGCGCCTGCCGAGCAGGGCGTCCCAGACGGGAGGCAGCCCGTTGTCCGCGGCGCGGGCGTAGACGCCGGTGCTCTGCACATCGTCCAACTCCGACCTCAACGCCGGGTCGGACAGGAACACCGCCGCCTGGATGAACGGGACCTTCAGCCCCTTGGTGTTCGTCTTCCGCAGCGCCCACTGGAGCTGCTCCTTGAGCTCCTTTGCCTTGCGGTCGGCCAGGTGCAGCGGGTTCTCGATCGTGCTGACCCGCCCCTGGTTGTGGAACATCCAGGTGCTGCCGGAGTTGACCAGCCGGCCCTGATGGCTCTTGATCTCGACCAGGAACAGCCCGGAAGGCGTCACCATCAGCAGGTCGACCTCGCGGACATGGCCCGACTTCGCGGTGAAGGTGAAGGTCGTCCACGCGCGGTAAGGGTCGGTCGTGGGCATCCGCTGCCGGACGAAGTCGAGGGCGTCCTGCTCCCAGGGGAACTCGGACCGCGCCCCCCACCAGCGGTTACCGCCCGTCGCCATCAGCCTGCCATCCCCCAGTCCACTCGTGCCTGGACAGGATAGGAGGCAGGACCGACAGCCCGCACCTCGTCTCGATCACGAACCGGCAACCTTGCCACATGCGGCCCGTCACGCCGCGTTCACGAGTCATGAGGCCCTTGACCGGTTTAACCTCGGACCACAACTCGACAACGCGTACCGAGGAGCGCCGGCGTGCCCTTCGAAACACCCCAGTACCTGTTGAGCGAGCTGGTCGAAATGGTCGATGACGGCCGGATCCAGCTGCCCGACTTCCAGCGTCCCTGGAAATGGGACGACGAGCGGATCGTGTCGCTGCTGGCAACCGTCACCAGGCACTATCCGGTCGGGGTCATGATGGCGCTGGAGACCGGCGGGCCCGGCACGCGGTTCAAGCCGCGTCCGCTCTCCGGGGCACCCGTCGGGCGCGTCGAGCCGGCGCTCCTGCTCATGGACGGCCAGCAACGCCTGACGTCGCTCTACCAGGCCCTGCACTCGGACGCACCGGTCGAGACGATGGACGCGCGCAAGAAGAAGCTGAAGCGCTGGTACTACATCGACATCGCCAAGGCCATCGACGACGACTTCGACCGCGAAGAGGCCATCCTCTCCGTCCCCGAGGACCGCGTCCTGCGCGAAGACTTCGGCAGAGGGGTCACCTACGACCTCAGCACGGTGGAGAACGAGGCCGCAGCCGGCATCTTCCCATTCCAGGCCATGCTGGACACCCAGAAGGTCATGGAGTGGATGTTCGCCTTTACGGCCGGCGATCCGGCCCGGCAGCAGCTCTGGACGAAGTTCACTTCCAAAGTGCTGAACAACGTCAACCAGTATCAGATCCCCGTCATCAGGCTCACCAAGGACACCCCGAAGGAGGCCGTCTGCACGGTCTTCGAGAAGGTGAACACCGGCGGTGTGGCGCTGAGCGTCTTCGAGCTGGTGACCGCCACCTACGCCGCCGACCCGGCGTACTACGACAAGCACGGCAAGGACTTCCAGCTCCACGAGGACTGGGACCGGATCTGGCGCGACCTGGACACCAACACCATGCTGACGGCCCCGCGCGCCGGGCTCAGCAACACCGACTTCCTCCAGGCGGTCACCCTCGTCTCCACTTACTTCCGGCGGAGGGCTCGTCCGGCGTGCAAGCGCAAGGACATCCTCGAGCTTCCGTTGGACGACTACCTGGAGTGGTCGCCTCGAGTGGTCGACGCCTTCCACTGGACGGCGCAGTTCCTTCGCCGGCAGTGCGTCTTCAACGTCGGAGACATCCCGTACATGACCCAGCTCGTCGCGCTGGCTGCGATCCGGACCGTTCTGGGCGAGGAGACCGACTCCGACGAGGCGTACGCGAAGATCTCGCGCTGGTTCTGGTGCGGCGTGTTCGGCGAGCAGTACGGCGGATCCCCCGAGACGCGGCTTCCTCGCGACCTGGAACAGGTCGTCGCCTGGATCCGCGAAGGGCAGGAACCCGCCTCGGTCGGCGAAGCCATCTTCCGTGAAGCACGGCTGGACACGATGCGCAGCCGCAACAGCGCCGCGTACAAGGGCCTGTACGCGCTGGTCATGCGGCAGGGCGCCAAGGACTGGACGCACAACCGGACACCGATCGACGAGAAGATCTTCTACGACCATCAGGTCGGCCTGTATCTGATCTTCCCGAAGAGCTGGTGCGAGAAGAACAAGGTCCCCCGGGAGCAGTACGAGAGCATCGTCAACAAGACGCTGCTGGCACATCGCACCGGACAGCTCGTCGGGCAACGGGCCCCCAGGACGTACCTGCGGTCGCTGGAGACGGACACGGGCCTGCCCGCGAACTGGCTCGACGACATCATCGCCACGCACCTGATCGACCCGGCCGCCCTGCGGGAAGAGGACTTCAAGCGGTTCTACCAGGACCGCGCCCGGCAACTGCGCCTCCTCATCGAGAAGGCGATGGGCAAGGAGGCGATCCCGGCGGCCCAGGCACCCGAGTCCGCCGCCGACTACGAGTCCGACCCGGAGCTGGTGGCATGACGGTCCTCCCCCCGGAACTGGAGAACGCGGCCGCCGAACCGGTCGATCTGACCGTGGCGGAGCTCCTCGACCTGTTCGGTGAGCGCAACCGCGACCCGGAGATCGTCGGCCGGATCGAAAGCGTGCTGTCCGAGGCGGGGCTGAGTTGCGTGCCCAGCCTGATCCACGGCCACCTGGACTCGTCACTCACCGTCCAGGCGGCGGACGCCGCCGGAGGGACCCCGGACACCGGTGGCACGGAGGAGGCTCCCGCCCCCAAGGCACTGCGCATCGGCGACCTGCCGACCGCCCGATTGCCCGAAGGAGCACTCGTCTCCCTGCGCCCCGACGACGACCTGCCGCGCGCCCGGATGAAGATGCTGGAGAACCACTACTCCCAGCTGCCCGTCCTGACCGGGCCGTACGTGCTCAAGGGCGTGGTGAGCTGGCAGTCGATCGCGCTCGCCCACGCCAAGGGAAAATGCGAAACGCTGGCGGACGCGATGGACGAGGCCCGCATCGTCCGCGCCGACGCGGAGCTTCTCGTGACCATTCCCGAGATCAATGAGTACAACTGCGTCTTCGTCCGCGACGAGGACGAGAAGATCTCCGGAGTGGTGACGCCCGCGGACCTGAGCCTGGAGTTCGGCAGGCTGACCGGCCCGTTCCTGCGACTCGGCGAGATCGAGCGGCGGCTGCGCCACTGCGTCAACCGCATGTGCACCACCACGGCCGAGCTCCGCGAGGCGTCCGGGAACAACAAGGCGAAGATCGCCGACGACCTGACCGTCTGGCAGATCCAGCAGGTGTTCGCCAAACCCGACCGCTGGGCACGCCTGACATGGGAGCTCCACCAGGACGAATTCGTCGCCAAGCTCGACGAGGTGCGCAAGATCCGCAACGAGGTGGCCCATTTCCGGCCCAACCCGCTCACGGATGACCAGGTTCATAGGGTCGAAATCTTCGCAAGCCTGCTCAAGCACTTCATGCCGTGAGGAAGGTACCGGCCCAGGAGCTGCTGTGAGCCTGCGGGAGCCGGTATGGATGCGAAGGCTCGGCGGTGTGTCGCTCGCAGAGAAGCCCTCTTTTACGAGCATGAAGAATTGGCTTTTCGTCCAGTTCGGCCCCTATTGCAACGCCAGCGATCACGTGCACCCGTGAACTGCAGTGCGACCAGGCGAACACACGGCGTCAACGCCGACCACAGAGCAGGGTGAGCGCGGCTCTTTCACGGGGCGCAGGCGTGGGAGGATTCCTGGGTGGGTGGTCGGGCTGTGGGGCGGCGGGGGCTTGTCTGGGTTTGGCGGCGGTTGGGCGGGCGGGTGCAGTGGCGGCTCGCGCGGTTCAGGCATGACACGTTCCTCGTCTATGCGGCCGGCGTCGTCCGAGATGAGCAGGGGCGGGTTCTGCTGTTGCGGCATCGGCTGTGGCCCGAGTACCGCGCTTGGGGGTTGCCCGGCGGATACGTGAACGCGGGCGAGCGGCTGCAGGACGGCGTGGCCCGCGAGATACGGGAGGAGACCTCGCTGGAGGTGGAGGTCGACGGGACCCCGTTTCACGTCGCCAGCGGTTTCCGCCACCGGGTGGAAGCGTATTACGAGGCCCGGGTGACGGGTGGGCGGCTGTCGCTCGATCCGGCGGAGGTCCTCGAGGCGCGTTGGTGCGGGGCCGATGAGGTGCCGGACGAGATGTCCGTGCGGCTCCGGCCTCTTGTGGTCTCCCTGTTCCGCCCCTGAGCGTCCGGTCGGACGAGGGACGAACGGGACGGCGGTCGCGGGCGTCGTACCCGTTATGCGCGTCTTGCGGTGGGGTGTGCTCGGTGCGGTCCTGCTGGTCGTCGCCATGGCGTGGCCCGCGCACGCGGCGACGGAGCACATTCGGGATTACCGGGTCGGTCTCACCGTCCGTGCCGACGGGCTCGTGCACGTCCATGAGGTGATCGCCTACGACTTCGGCGACGCCCGGGGCAGGCACGGAATCGAGCGCGTGATCCCCTACCGCGACGGCAGGCGCCTGTACGACATCAAGCGCGTGCGGGTGACGGCGGACGGGAAGCGCGCCACGACGGAAACCGACTATGGAACGGACACGCTGAAGATTCGGATCGGCGACAAGGACACCACGGTCAAAGGCGTGTGGACCTACGCCATCGACTTCGACGTGGCGCGCGCGCTGACTCCGTACAAGGGGCATGACGAGTTGTACTGGGACGCGATCGGTACCGGCTGGAGCGTGCCGATGGATACGGCGACCGTCCGGGTAGATGCTCCCGCAGCGCCGACATACGCGGATTGTTTCGCCGGTCACGAGGGCTCCCCTAGCGCGTGCGGCGGCCGGACCGTCGCCGGGAACAGCGCGTCATTCACGCAGAGACTCGGCGCGCATCAGGGCATCACAGTCAGGGTCGGCCTGCCTAAGGGAGCTGTGCATGTGCCACCGCCGCACTATGCACGCCCCCGGTACGCGGTGACGTGGGTGGGCCATGCTGCGGTCGGCCTGGTGTGCGCGCTCCTCCTGGCTACACGGGCATGGGTCCGTTGGCGCCAGCGTCCGCGTCCCGTGCCGGACCTGCTCGCGCTGGTGGGCCCGGCGGAAGCCCGATACCTCCTCGCCCGTTTCGGCCGTGCCCGGGATGCCAGCTACCACGAGGCCGTCCTGATCGATCTCGCGATCCGCGGCCATCTCCGCATCGACGATGACGGCGAGAAGGTGACGCTGACCCGGCAGGCAAACGAGAACCCACTACGGCCATACGAACAGACGCTCCTGGAGAAGGTGTTCGGGTCAAGGAAGAAGGTCCGGGTCAGCAAGGCGCGGCGGACGGAGGTCCGGTCGTTGCGGATGACCGGCGTCCTTTATGACGCCCTGCGCACGCGCAAGCTGATCCGGAGATTCGACTCGTACGACTACGAGTTGGTGCTGCGCACGCTCGGAATCATCGGCCTCGTGACGGGGGCCGTCTTGGTCATCGTGGACTTGTGGGGGCATTTCGACATCCGGGTCGTCTCCGTCGGCGACCTGACCGCGGTGGGCGTCGCCTTCCTCATCGCGGGCGCGGCCGCGCTGCTCGTTCAGGAGCGGGTCGACAGCCTCACCTTCGCCGGCACGCGAACCAAGGCACTGCTGGAGGGGTACGCCCCGTCCCGGCAACTCGAACTGCCCGATGCCGACCGGCACCTGCCCTACGCCGTCGCCTACCAAAACTGGCCGGCCGTGGAGCGGTTCGGCGCAGACAACGCCGCCCGGCTCGACTGGTACAGCTATACCGGGGACGAGGCGCAGGCGAGCGAGCGCTTCACCGCACTCGGCTGGCTCTTCACCGAACCCGGCGATGCCCCGGCCCGCTCGTCCGACGGCCGGTGGTCCTATCCGTCCCGAGGCACATCCACAGGCAGCAGCGGCGGATATTCGAGTTCGACGACCTACTCCCCTCCCTCGTACGGCGGCGGAGGAGGCGGTCATGTGGGCGGTGGCGGAGGAGGCGGCGGAGGCGGAAGCTGGTGACCAGCCGATCCGCTTCAGCGCAGACCACATCACCACGCCATCCCAAAAACGAAGCGCAACGTCAGGCGGCCAGGCGGCATCCAGGCCGTTCCAGTCGCCGACTTCATTGGCGACTGCAACGATTGGCACCCCGACCGGCTACTGAGGCCCCAGGCAATGAAGCGATTGAGGAGCAAGCACCAGGTGCAGAAGTCCTATCGGTCCGTGCTTGTCTCATTCTGGGCCGCCGGAGCGGTCCTGGCCGCTGCCATGGCGCTGGCGGCCGGTGTCGCAGTCGGTGCAGCCAACCTCGTCTTCTTGGTCGTCGCCCTTCCATTCGCGGTGAACGCGTGGCGGTTCCAGCGCGAGTCGGTCGAGTGCGAGCGTGACGGCGTGGTTATTCGACGTATGAGAACCCGGCGGATCCCCTGGTCGCAGGTGTCAGAGGTCAGGGCCGAGAAGACGCTCATCGGGAGACGTCTGTTCCTGATGCTCAACGACGGCGGGCCGTTGCCCTTCCTGTTCCTTGCGATCTCGGCCCCGTGAAGGAGCGGGACTTCGACGAGATAGCGGACGCTCTGCGCACGTGGCGGAGCAAGAGTCCAACGCGCATCTAGCGGATGCGGAACTCAGGTCGTCGCGGCGGTCAGGTGGAGGCGGAGCGGGGTGGCGAAGGGTTCGCCGCCCGGGGGCTGGTCGGACGAGTGCCGGTCGCCCGAGCTCG
This sequence comes from Actinomadura sp. NPDC048394, assembly GCF_040651755.1. Classification (NCBI taxonomy): domain Bacteria; kingdom Bacillati; phylum Actinomycetota; class Actinomycetes; order Streptosporangiales; family Thermomonosporaceae; genus Actinomadura; species Actinomadura sp. NPDC048394. Next base: position 44,133 of record NZ_JBEZJL010000068.1, read on the forward strand.
GAGCCGAGGGCTCCTCGGTGGGCGGTGGCCCACTGGGTTCGGGTGGCGACGGCTCCTTGGTGGTGGGTGGGGGCGGCTTGGTGGACGTAGACGGTTCCTCGGTAGGAGGCGAGGGCTGCTCGGTAGGAGGCGAAGGCGACTCGGTGGGAGGCGAGGGCTGTTCGGTCGGCGACGACGGGGGCGAGGTGTCGGCTTCGCCGGGTTCGCAGTCGATGCCGTCGTGGTCGCGGTCGATGTACCAGTAGTACTCCGGGTCGACGCCCCTGACGTAGTCGTAGTAGCCGTGCGCGTTGGCCTCTTTGCAGGTGCGGAAGCGCGGGTCGAGGCCCGGGCTGCTCGGGGCCGGGCTGCTGGGGGCCGGGCTGCTCGGGGCGGGGCTGCCGGCGGCCGAGTGATGAGGGGCGGGGACGGTCGTGGTCACCGGTGGCGGCGTGCTCTCAGGAGGGGACTTCGTCACCGTCCGGGTGGGCTCCTGCTGCGTCTGATGCTGGCTCTGCTCTCCGCAGGCGCCGAGGAGCGCGGCCGCGGACAGCCAGGCGAAGGCCGCGGCCAGCCGCCGTGGGCGGAAACCCGGCCGCGGTGGAGTCCGAGAAGGCGCCATGGACTTGACCATTCCACCCCAAAGACCCCTTTAAGGGCATGAAAGACCAAGGTTCCGCCAAAGTCCGTCCAGCCTCAGAGGACGTCCACGAGACAACGAACGACCTCAGCAAGCGCGCGGCAGCCGGGCGAGCGCGTCGCTGACGGAGTGGCGGATCCGGCGCGGGTGGCCGGATCCGCCGTCCTTCGCCACGAGGAGCGGTGTCAGGCCGTCCGCTCGGCGAATGCAGCGCCGCGCTCCACGTCCTCCTCGTAAACCGGAACCCGGTCGATGTGCAACGCCTCAATGAGCGCAGCGGTCGGCACCTTGTAGCGGTGCCCCAGTCGCATCACCGGGCACGGGAAAGCGTTGGCATGGACGAGCTTGTAGGCCGTTCCGATGGAAATGCCCACAGCCCGGCCTGCCGTGCGGAGGTCGACGACCACGGGGAGGTCGAACAATTCGGGGAACGTCACAGGAACCACTTGCCTGAAGCACGGCCCGGCCCTATCGCCTTTTCGGTCTCCGGTGCGGGTCGGGATCACGCCGCGTCCCCCTCTGGACGGAGCTGCACCGGGACCTCCCCTGGTGGAGAGGGCGCCCTCTTGTCGCCTCCGACGAGGAGGTATCCGGCAAGCCGTCCCTCCGCGCGGGCACGACGCTGGTGGCACGCGTGATAACGAAGCCCCATTCTCTCTGCCACCGCGCCGAGACGCTCCCCTTCAAGGCGCGTCTCGTTGATCAGCCTGGCGTCCGAAACGGAAATGACACCTTCGTGAACGGCCTCGGCGAGCGCGCCCGGTTCGTGGTCCCGGCGTTCGCGCTCAGCGGCGACCAGAGCGATTTCCTCGCTCGGGATCTCGCGGGCCCTCCTCAAGCGGACTTCCGCCGCCCGACGCCGCGCCGCCCACCACAGCGAGGCACCGATCCTCGGCCGACGGGCGTCGATCCTGTGCAGCTCTTCGAGGAACCCGGCCACCGCCTCGGACTCGACCTCCCCGTAGTCCGTTTCCCGCCCTCCACCGCAGCGACCGACGATCTTGCGAAGGCCCGGGAGCATCATCCAGATCGCGGCGAGTTGCCACCGCTCCTCGCCTTTCCGCGCGAGCGTCACGAGTTCCCGCCAGACGGCGTCCTGGGCCTCCGGCGCGATGCCGCGGTCGAGTATCAGTTCGCGGATTCGCTCCAGGGAGATCCGATGGCCGTCCTCTCTCGGTTCGTCGAGCGTCAGGGTCGCCATTCGAGACTCGCGGAAACGCATCTCGATCGCGTCGAGAAGGCCCTTTGATCGCGAATTGGACATATACACCTCTGCCTCTCGTCCCGAAGCCCGCGGCGGAAGTCCCGCCACGAGTTCACTGAGCCGTCGCCAGAGATAAACCGTCAATCGGAGTCAGAATTCAACATCCGGGCGAGAAATTTTACGCAGACGCGGTTCCCGCGCATGCAACACGGCCGCGAATACCGGTATTTTTCCGTAACGACACGGCGCCGTCTCCTCGGTGCGGCGCCGTGCGAACGAACGGCTGGTTCGCGCGACTCGCTGCCGGGCCGGGCGACGCGTGGCACGATTCCGCGTTGAACCACCCAGGTCTGATGTCGGTGGAGCGGAGCGCCCTGTCGGCACGCGTCTTCACCGGCCGCGCCAAGGCCAATCAGACATGAGACAAGCTCCTAGCCCTTGCTCGCCGCTACGCGGGTGGTGAAGGAGCCGTGGAAGCCCATCGGAATGTGGTGGCGCAGGTGGGCGACGGCGAGCGGCTCGGCCTCGACGTCGCGGGCGTCCAGGACGAGCAGCCGCGATCGGTGCTCGTCCGGGTCGTAGGCGAGGATCAGCAGCCAGCCGTCGCCTTCGTCCGCATCGGGCGCTCGGGGCACGAACACGGGCTCGCCGAAACCATGCCCCGGCGGCAGTTCGTGAGCCGTGCGGCGGCCGGTCACGTGGTCGTACGCATGAATACCCGTACTGGTCGGCGTCCGGCCGGCGAAATAGGTGTAGCGATGTGGGCGTCCCGCCTGACGGACGTCGGCGTGCGGCAGCTCCATGGGCCCGCTGCACACCTCCTGTTCCTCGATCCTTTCGGACGAGGAGACGCGATACCGCATCAGCGCGTCCCCCCAGGGAAAATCGCTGGTGCGGAAATCGCGGAAACGGGTGGCCACCTGGCCCCAGTCGGCGAAGCGCACGAACTCCACGACCACGTCGTCGCCGTCCTCGAACGCGTTGACGAAATGGAACCCGAGCAGCGCCTTGTGCTCGATGATCCGCGCCTTGCCGCCGTCCCGAGGGACGATCGCGAAACACGTCGGGCGATGCGGCTCGTAGGTCAGGGCATCCGCTATGGACCCGGTTCCCAGCAGAATCGGCGCCGCCTTCGGAATGACGGGGTTGATGACGAACACCAGATACCGGCGAGTGAGCGCGAAGTCATGATTCCACGGACTGTAGGGCAGCGATATCCGCGGCATGTGCCGCAATTTCCCGCGCGGATCGACCCGGTAGCATCGCAGGCTCCGCAGCCGCGTGAAGTCCATTCCGAAGTTGAACAGCTCGCCGGTCTCCGGGCAGCGCGACGGATGCGCTGAGAAGGCCGACATCAGCTTCAGCCGCCCGTCGAACGAGTGCTCGCCGATCGTCTCCAGGCTGTCCGGGTCGAGCCGGTAAGGCCGTCCGCCCTCCCATAGCGCCAGCAGTTGCCCGCCGTGCAGCACCACTCCGGTGTTGGCGACGTTCGCCGGCGGCCGGAGCATGTTGCCCAGTACGCCACCAGGCCGCTGAGTGCCCAGCCCTCGCAGCCCGACCCGCCCTTTCCGCTGCCCGTAACGGTAATGCCTCGTCCTCACATACCGATTCCGGTAATGGATTCTGCCGTCACCCGGAAACGAGAAGAGCGACACCATTCCGTCGCCGTCGAAAATGTGGTCGAGCAGCGTCTCACCGACCTGCCAGCGTCCGGGACCATTCCGGTAGAGCGTCCCGACCAGACCGTCTGGAAGCCGCCCGTCGATCTCGCCGATCTCGTAGTCGTGCTCCTCGGCGAGCGCATCGTAAAGCCCGTGCCACGCCTCGACACCCTCGGCTGCTGCGGTCACGCGCGACTCCTCACCCGAAGAGGTCCCAGTCAGGAGAGCGTGCCACAAGGTCTATGCGTAGTTCAACAGCTAACGACTACCATCCAACTTCCCCGAATGTAGCGTCCGCCCGCGAGGCTGCGCACCTCAGGCGCCATAAACGCTCGGAGTGTCCGTATCTTCTGCACGCGCCTTGCCTGCGACGTTTCCCCCCGGAAAGATCGCTCTCCAAGTCTCCGCGCCCCCTGGCTTGTCACCGCACTGCGGGCTCGTACCGCAACCCTCAGCATTCCCGCCGGACGCGCCACGCTGGCCTGGAGGGCCTCTCAAGCGGAGCGGAGGACGGCCTCGACGGCTGCGGGGGTGATGGGGTCGGGTATGCGCCAGTGGACGCGGGCCGCGTTGATCTTGGCGGTCAGGGAGGCGATGAGCCGATCCGGCGGATACGGGTAGGGGCCGCCGCGCGCGAAGAGCTGGGAGTAGCGGACGGAGTCGACGATCGCCGACTTGATCCGCTCATGGGCCAGGTAGGCGTCCAGGTCGCTCTTCCAGCCCGCGGTCCGCTCGGCGGGCATCGCGGCGCGCCAGCGTTCGACGAGGGCCTCCTGCTCGGCCGGCAGGTACCCCATCTTGTGGATGTGGACGGCCAGGTCGTAGACCGGGTCGCCCCAGAGCGCGAGTTCCCAGTCGAGGAATGTGGTCGAGCCGCCGCCGACGATCATGTTGCGCCGGTGGACGTCGGCGTGCACGCAGGCGAACGGGCGGGCCGTGAGGCGGCGCCACAGGGCGCCTACCGGTGCGAGGGGCTCCGCGGGGATCGCCAACGCTCGGAAAAGCTCGCCGTACCCGGTGCTGTAAGTGTCGTGCACATGCTGGGTGAGGTCCGACAGGAGCCGCGCGAAAGCGGCCGTGTCCTTGTCGGCCGGCCAGGACGCGGGGACGTCGGGGAGCCGGGGTACGCGGACGAGCTGGGTGAAGAGCCGGACGGTGTCGTCCAGCACATGGGAGGGAACGGGGACGCCGCGGGGGGCCACATCGTTGAGGACGTCGCCCGCGATGAACTCGTGGACCTGGAACGGCGGGTCGGCGGAGACGTGCAGGAGCCGCGGAGCGTCACGGACGTGCGGGGCGATAGCGGCGAGCACGCGGTCCTCGCGCCAGGGGCGCAGGTCCATCATGTCCGCACCGTGGATCGGGATACGGACGATGACCGGCCCGTCGGGGGTGTCGATGCGTATGTTGTCGTTGTAGTAGCCCGCCGCCGCGTCGCCCTTCTCGCGCGCGCGTTCGTACAGGTCCTGCCAGTTCATGCGTCCTCCAGCATGGCCGTCACGAGCGCGCGTGCGCGGTCGTCCAGGGATGGCAGCAGATGGGCCGGGCTGATCTGTGCGCGGGCTCGTGCGGTCACGGCGGCCAGGTACTCGCCGCCCGCGCCGAGCTCGTCCAGCAGATGACCCGCCACCATGATCAGCGTCGGGTAGACCTCGGCGGCGACGAGTTCGGCGACGGCCCAGCGGGCCGACGAGGACGCCGCGCCGGGGTCGCCGAGCCGAGCGTGCAGAAAGGCCCGGAACAGTTCCGCGCGGGCACGGCCCGACCGGTAGCGGGCCCGTTCCAGTGCCTCGGCCGCCGCCTGGAAGGACATCCCCGCCGGGGCATGCTGCCCTAGGCGGAGCTGGGCGATGGCGAGCGCGGTGTACGCCTTGCCGATCTCGTGGTGCGCCCCCAGCTCGGTCTGGACCTCGATCGCCTCGGCGGCCGCGTGGAGCGCGCGCGAGGGATCGGTCCAGGCGAGCAGCTCCGCGCGGTTGGTCTTGATGTCGGCCTGCCCGATCGCCGTGCCCGCCCGCGCGTAGAGCGCGGCCGCGGCGTCCAGGGACCGGCCCGAGGCCTCGAGGTCGAAGGAGAACCGGTGCCCGAGGTGCAGAAGCCGGACGACGTCCCCGCGCAGCACGAGGTCGTCGCCCGGGGCGTCGGCGAGGATCTGCTCCGCCGTGGCCGACGCGTCCCCGAAACGCCCCTGGCACATGTCCAGGTCGGCCATGCAGAACCCGGCCCGCAGCCGTGCCGGGCCGGTGTGCTCCGTCCATACCCGCGTGAAGATCCGCTGGGCTTCGCCGGTCGCTCCGGCGATGCGGCGGCCGTGCGCACCCGCCAGTGCCAGGCGTGCGCCCGGGGTGCCGCGCAGCGACCAGTCGATGGACGGGGTGAGCCGCGTGGCGGCCGCCGCGTCCCCGAGCAGGACGGCCGCCTCGGCTTCGAGGCACCGGGCCGTCTGGCCGAGGTTCGCGTCGCCGCGGCCCATGTCCAGGTAGTCGCGCAGATCCTGGGCGACACCGTCCATGCCCTGCTTGCCGCCGTGCACCATCGCGCGGTCCGCGTACAGCAGGACGTCCTCGCCCTGCAGGGTCCCGGCGTGCAGGCCGCAGAACGCCGCCTCGCGTACGGCGCGGGCCCGGGTGGCGACGCCGTCCTCCGCCGCGTGGTCCCGTGCGGCCCGCGCGTCCCACACCTTCTGGAGAAGCATCTGGACGTCCCGGACGGTCTCCTGAGACAGCCGCTGGTGCAGGGCCGCCCGCATGAGCTGGTGGAGACGCCTGCCGTACGCGCCCGCCGGATAGACGAACGAGTAGGCGGTCAGCGACTCCCACGCCATCCGGTGCCGGGGCAGGTCGAACGCGTCCGCCATCGCCTGGAAGATCTCGAAGTCGAAGACCCGGGCGACGCTGAGCAGCTCGAGGGTGCGGATCTCGTCAGAGGGGACATGCGTGAGAAACCGCTGCAGGATCTCCTCGGACGAGACCGTCGCCGCCGCCTGCCGAGCCGTCGTGCGGGTGTCGACGGCCAGGTGCAGGTAGAACGGAAGGCCCTGGCTGGCGGTGGCGATCGCCTGGCGCGCGGCGCGGTCGGTGATGCCGCCGTCGGCGAGGAGCTCCAGCCGGGCGGCCATGGGCAGGCCGTCCACCCGCTGGTGGCGGATGACCTCGGTCCAGGCCGGGTCGTGCGACTCCCAGGAGAGGGGTTCGGGGCTGGCCACGACGACCACGCCCCGGTCGAGCTGGGCGATCAGGTCGCGGAGCCAGACGTCCTGGGTCAGCGGCCGGCCCGACCGCTCCGCGGCCGGCACCAGCGCCTCGTAGGCGTCCACGAGGATGACGTAGGGGCGGTCGGAGCCGTCGCGCAGGTCCTCGGCGAACAGGTAGGTGACCGCGTCGGCGAGCTCGGCGTTGGTGAGGTCGTCGAGATGGCTGAGCGTGTCGTCGGCCTTGATCCGGTGGCGTTGCCGCATCCCGGTCGTGGCCTTGCTCAGCAGGCGCAGCAACCCCACGCCGGTGCCGAAGACCGGGACGCCGGACGCGCCGTCGAGGATCTGCGTCAGGGCTTCGCTCTCGTCCACGAAGGGCAGTTCCTTGCGCGAGAGCCGCAGGTGCGGGTGGAGCCGCTGCCAGAGCACGGCGTAGGCGATGTCGAAGCGATCGAAGCGGACGCCCTGCCGGCCGAGTTCGACGCGCAGGACGGCGAGGGCGTCCTCCTGCTGCCGCATCGCGGGCACCTGAAGGTCGATCGTCGCCCCGCGATGCGTCGCGGTGGTCCGTTGCGCGAGCTCCCTGAGCAGGCGCGACTTGCCGATTCCTCCCACGCCGACCACGTTGAACACACGCGGAGAGTCCTGCGGAGCGGATAACGCCTCGGCGAAGGCGGCCATCACCTGTTCCCTGTCCACGAATGGACGGTGGAAAGCGGCCACCCGCCGGAAACGGGGTTCGAGGGGCATCGCGTCTCCCGGGCGACGGAGGTTCTTTCCGTCCGACGCAGTGCGGACGGCGACACGTTCCACGCCGACGATAGCGGGCCCGCTCGGCGCCGCAGGAGCCGCTGAACGCGGCCCGCGGCGAGGGTCGCCCTTGCGACCGAGCGCGCGTAGGGGCGGGGGTTAAGTGGTGCGGGTTCGGGGGCGGGGGGATAGGGCGGCTCGGAGGACACCTCCGAGGCCCTTGGCGGAGGCGGCGAGGAAGGTCGTCCAGTCGAAGTAGTCGCGCCACAGGGTGATGAGGCCGTCGTGGACCTCGAAGGTGCCGCAGACCCAGAACTCGGCGCGCCACGAGCCGGCCTCGAGGACGTCGGTGCGTTCGGTGAGGACGACGGGGCCGTTCGCGGCGATGTTGTGGACGCGGGCCTCGAAGCCCGTGCCGTAGCGGGTCATCGCGCGGAGGGTCTTCTCGACGGCGGGGAGGCCGCGGGCGGGAGGAAGCGGGACGTTCTGGTAGACCATGCCCGGGGCGGCGAGGGCGAGGGCCCGGTCGACGTCGAGGGCCTCGAGGGCGGAGAGGAACTCGCGGACGATCTGGATCTCGGTCATGGACGACCACGGTACTTGAGGGGATACGCCACAATCAGGGCCATGCTGTTCGGGGTTCTGGGGCCCGTCGAGGCCCATGGCGAGGCGGGGTCCGTCGCGGTGGGGGGTCCGCGGGTGCGGGCGCTGCTGGCGATGCTCGCCCTGGACGCGGGCCGCGTCGTGACGAGCGAGCGGCTGATCGACGGCCTGTACGGGGAGGAGCCGCCGGCCGGGGCGGCGAACGCGCTGCAGTCGCAGGTGTCGCGGCTGCGGCGGGGGCTGGGCGACGCGGCGCTGGTCGAGGGGCATCCCGCCGGGTACCGGTTGCTCGCCGAGCGGGACGCGGTCGACGTGCACCGGTTCGAGGGGCTGGCCCGGGACGGACGGCGGGCCCTGGGCGCGGGCGATCACGTGCGGGCGGCCGCGCTGCTGCGGGAGGCGCTGGAGCTGTGGCGGGGCCCGGCCTTGGCGGACGTGCGGTCGGCGCAGTTCGCGGACGCGCAGGCGGCGCGGCTGGAGGAGGCGCGGGCGGCGGTCGCCGAGGACCACGCGGAGGCGCGGCTCGCGCTCGGCGAGTTCGACGCGGTGATCCCGGATCTGCGCGACCTGCTGGACGCGCGGCCGCTGCGGGAGCGCGCGCGGGCGCTGCTGATGCGGGCGCTGTACGGGGCGGGGCGGCAGGCGGAGGCGCTGGAGGCGTTCGAGGACGGCCGGCGCGTCCTCGCCGACGAGCTCGGCGCGGACCCGTCACCCGAGCTGGCGGACGTGCACATGGCGATCCTCCGCGGCGACGTGGAGGGGCCGAAGGCGGCGGAGGCGGCGGAGAGCGTCCGGCTGAACCTGCCGGCGCAGTTCACCAGCTTCGTCGGCCGCGAGGAGGAGGTCCGGCGGGTCGGCGCGATGCTGGCCGGCGGCCGGCTCGTGACGCTGCTCGGCCCGGGCGGCGCGGGCAAGACGCGGCTGGCGGTCGAGGCGGCGGAACGCGAGGACGGCGAGGTCTGCTTCGTCGACCTCGCCCCGGTCGACCGGGCCGAGGTGACCAAGGCGGTGCTCGGGGCGCTCGGGCTCCGCGAGAGCGGGATGATGGCGGGCCCCGGCGAGCCGCCGGCGGACGCGGCGGAGCGGCTGGTCACGGCGTTGAGCGGGCGGCGGATGCTGCTCGTCCTGGACAACTGCGAGCACGTCGTCGCGACCGTCGCGCCGCTGGCGCACCGGCTGCTGAGCGCCTGCCCGCTGCTGCGGGTGCTGGCGACCAGCCGGGAGGCCCTCGCGATCACCGGGGAGGCGCTGTGGCCGCTGCCGCCGCTGGCGCTGCCGCCCGAGGGCACGCCCGCCGCGGAGGTCACCGCGTATCCGGCGGTGCGGCTGTTCGCCGACCGGGCCGCGGCGGTGCGGCCGGGCTTCGCGGTCGACGAGGGCAACGTGGACGCGGTGCTGCGGATCTGCGGGGCGCTCGACGGGCTGCCGCTGGCGATCGAGCTGGCGGCGGCGCGGCTGCGGTCGCTGCCGGTGGAGCAGGTCGCGACCCGGCTGGACGACCGGTTCCGGCTGCTGTCGCGCGGCAACCGGACGGCGGCGCCCCGGCACCAGACCCTGCGCGCCGTCGTCGAGTGGAGCTGGGAGCTGCTGGACGACGCGGAGCAGACGCTCGCGCGGCGGCTGACGGTGTTCTCCGGCGGGCTGACGCTGGAGGCGGCCGCGCGGGTCTGCGACCTCGACGACGCCGACGAGCTGCTCGTCGAGCTGGCCGACAAGTCGCTGCTGCAGAGCGACGGGACCCGGTACCGGATGCTCGACACCGTCCGGGCGTTCTGCGCCGAGCGGCTCGAGGAGGCCGGCGAGGACGAGCGGTTCCAGCGGGCGCACGCCGAGTACTTCCTCGACCTCGCGCGGCGGGCGGAACCGCACCTGCGGGGCGCCGAGCAGCTGGAATGGCTCGGGCTGCTGGCCGCCGACCACGGCAACCTGCACGCGGCGCTGCGCCGCGGCGTCCGCCTCGACACCGTGCTCGCGCTGCGGATGGTCGCGGCGCTGTCGTGGTACTGGTGGCTGCGCGGCCGGATCGAGGGCGCGTCGATCTCGGCCGAGCTGCTGGACGTCGTCGGCCTCGACCCGCCGGAGGGGTGCGAGGAGGAGTACGTCCTGTGCGTCATGAACGCGGTGTCGGCGGGCGTGACGGGCGACCGCGCGCAGATCTGGCTGGACCGCGCGGAGACGCTGCTGCACGGCATCCGCCGGGTGCTGACGTACCCGTCCACGATCGTGCAGTACGCGCTGACGGCGGGGCCGAGCCGGACGCAGTTCGCGGTGTTCGCGATGCACGTCGGCCAGGACCCGTGGGCGCAGGCGCTGATCCACATGAGCGACGGGTTCCTGCGCCAGTTCAGCGGGGAGATCGACCGCGCCGAGGAGTCGTGCACGGCGGCGGTGAACGGGTTCCGGGAGTGCGGCGACCGGTGGGGCACTGCGAACTCCCTCGACCCGCTCGCGCAGATCGCGGACTGGCGCGGCGACCGTGAGCGGGCGCTGGAGCTGCTGGACGAGGCGCTCGAACTCACGGGGCAGCTCGGCGCGCTGGAGGACACCGCCGACCTGCTGTACCGGCGGGCGGAGGTCCTCGTCCACGCCGGCGACCCGGACCGGGCGGCCGCCGAGCTGGAGCGGGGCATCGAGCTGGCGCGCCGGGCGGGCGCCCCCGACAAGGTCGCGGGCGGCCACACCGGGCTCGCGGGGATCGCGCGGCTGCGCGGCGACCTCGCCGAGGCGCGGCGGCTGTACGAGGCGGCGCTGACCCAGTTCGCGTCGGAGCGGTTCATCGCGCGGGCGGTGCGCGGGACCGCGCTGGTCGGGCTCGGCTGGATCGCGGCGGCCGAGGGCGACGCGGCGCGCGCGCGGGAGCTGTTCCTGGAGGCGCTGAGCATCTCGTCCGACCATCCGATCTTCACCTACCAGGCCGGGGCGGCGGTGGGGCTCGGCGGTGCCGCGCTCGCCGAGGGCGACGCCGAGCGCGCCGCGCGGCTGGTGGGCGTCGCGGCGCTGCTGCGCGGCCCGCAGGTCCCCGGGGACGCCGACGCCGAGCGGGTCGAGGCGGACGCCCGCGCCGCGCTCGGCGACGCGCGCTACGAGGCCGCCTTCGCCGAGGGCGCCGCCCTCGGCCGCGACGAGGCCCTCGCGATGCTCGACGTGGGCGCCGGCCTGCCCCCGTCCGACTCCTGGCGCGAGCTGACCGGAGACTGACCCGGCACCCGCCGCCGGCCCCGCGCCCCGCCGCGCTCACGCCCCCGCCCGATCCAGACCCGCGCCCCGCCCGATCCAGACCCGCGCCAGGCCCGCGCCAGGCCCGCGCCCGGCCCGCGCACCGCTTGCGCACGGCCGGGCCCGGGACGGTCAGCGGACGGTGCGCGCCCCGTCAGCGCGCCCCGCGAACCTTGCGGACATGTACTCCTCAGCCCGCAAATGGGGCACGTTCGCGATCTGCTGCCTCCTCGCCATCGTGCCGAACATCGACCTGACCGCGCTCAACCAGGCCATCCCCCACCTGAGCGCCGACCTGCACCCGTCCGCCACGCAGATCCTGTGGATCGCCGACGCCTACGGGTTCGCGCTGGCCGGCCTGCTGATCACCATGGGCGGGATCGGCGACCGGATCGGGCACAAGAAGCTGCTGCTGACGGGCACCGCGCTGTTCGCCGTCGCGTCCACCGTCACCGCGTACGCGCCGAGCGCCGAGCTGCTGATCGCGGCGCGGGCGCTGCTCGGCGTCGCCGGCGCGACCCTGATGCCGTCCGGGCTGTCGCTGATCCGCCGGGTCTTCAGCGACCCGAAGGAGCGGACGATGGCGATCGGCATCTTCAGCGGCGTCGGCGGCCTCGCGGTCGGCCTCGGGCCGGTCATCGGCGGCGCGCTGCTGGACCACTTCTGGTGGGGCTCGGTCTTCCTGATCAACGTGCCGATCATGGTCGTGGCGTTCGCCGCCGGGGCGTTCGTGCTGCCCGAGACGCGCACCGCGGTGACCGGACGGCTGGACCTGGTGAGCGTGCCGCTGTCGATCGCCGGCGTCCTCGGCCTGGTGTACGCGGTCAAGGAGGCGGCGGCGCACGGCGTGGACGAGCCCCGGGTGGCCGTCGCCGCGGTGATCGGCGCCGCGGCGCTCGCCGCGTTCTGGATCCGGCAGACGCGGATCGCCGAGCCGCTGATCGACGTCCGGCTGTTCCGCCGCGCCGCGTTCTCCGGCTCCGTCGGCACCAACATGTTCGCGATGTTCGCCCTGGTCGCCCAGTCGCTGATCTTCTCGCTGTTCTTCCAGCTGGCGCTCGGCTGGTCGCCGCTGAAGGCGGGCCTCGCCGGGCTGCCCGGCGCCGCCGGCGCCATGGTCGGCGGCGCCGCCCTCGCCCCGCCGCTGATCAACGCCCTCGGCCGCGCCCGGGTCGTCGCGATCGGCATGCTGGTCTCCGCCGGCGGGTTCTCCCTCTTCGTCACCGTCGGCCTGGACACCTCCTACTGGGTGATGCTGGCGGGGATGCTGTGCTCCGGCATCGGGATGGGGATGGCCCTGACCACCACCGCCGACACCGTCCTCGCGTCCGTCCCGAAGGACCGCTCCGGCGCCGCGTCCGCGATCTCCGAGACGGCGACCGAGCTGGGCGGCGCGCTCGGCATGGCGATCCTCGGCAGCGTCCTGAACGCCGTCTACCGCGACGCCCTGCACGTGCCGGCGAACGTCCCCGCCCCGGCCGCGTCCGCGGCCCGCGACTCCCTCGCCGGCGCCTTCGAGGCCGCCTCCTCCCTGCCCGCCAAGGTCGCCGGCCCGTTCCTCGGCGCCGCCCGCGAAGCCTTCGTGGACGGCATGCACGGCGCCCTGCTCTGCAGCGCGGGCCTCGCCGCCTTGGTCGCCGTCTTCGCCCTGGTCACCCTCCGCTCCGTCCCCAAGGTCATCCCCGACACCACCGACGAAACCCCCGACGAGACCCCCGTCCCCACCCCCCGATGACCCCGCCCGCCCCATGCCCGGTCCCGTACCAGGGGCCGGGCATCGGCATTTGGAAAAAGTGATATCACTTTGCTATGTTGGTGATAACCGAGGAAGAGGTGGGCAGGGATGGTGGACGGGACGGCGCAGGTGGAGATGCCGCGGCCGCGGGTCGAGGAGCGGGCGGCGCGGGACCGGGGCGGGTGGCCGATGTTCGGGCTGGCCGTGGTGGTGGTGCTCGTGGGGATCGGCGCGCTCGTGGCCGGGCTCGCGGGTGACGGCGCGGCGTCGGCCGCCGGGGTGACGGCCGGGATCGTGCTGATCATCGCCGGGCTGGTGATCGCGCTGGGGCTGACGCCGGTCGCGCCGGGCGAGGCGCGGGTGCTGCAGCTGCTCGGACGGTACAAGGGGACGGTCCGCGAGGACGGGCTGCGGTGGGTGAACCCGCTGACGGACCGGCGGAAGGTGTCGACGCGGATCCGCAACCACGAGACCGGGCTGGCGAAGGTCAACGACCTGGACGGCAACCCGATCGAGATCTCGGCGGTGGTCGTCTGGCAGGTGCGCGACACGGCGCGGGCGGTGTTCGAGGTGGACGACTTCGTCGAGTTCGTGGCGTTCCAGACCGAGGCGGCCGTCCGGCACATCGCGGGCAGCTTCCCCTACGACGCGGCCGAGCGGACCTCGCTGCGCGACAACGCGGACGAGATCACCGGGCAACTGTCGGACGAGCTGCGGCAGCGGGTCGCCTCGGCGGGCGTGGACATCGTGGAGTCGCGGATCACGCGGCTGGCGTACGCGCCGGAGATCGCGCAGGCGATGCTGCGCCGGCAGCAGGCGGGCGCGGTCGTCGCGGCGCGGGAGCGGATCGTCGACGGGGCGGTCGGCATGGTGCAGCGGGCGCTGGACCGGCTGGACGAGGAGGACGTCGTGGACCTGGACGAGGAGCGCAAGGCGGCGATGGTCAGCAACCTGCTGGTCGTGCTGTGCGCCGACCGGGACGCGCAGCCGGTGGTGAACACCGGCACGCTCTACCAGTGACCGCGAGCAGTGGCCACGGAGCGCAAGAAGATCCTGCTGCGGCTCGACCCGGCCGTGCACGACGCGCTGGCGCGCTGGGCCGGGGACGAGCTGCGCAGCACCAACGCCCAGATCGAGTTCCTGCTGCGGCAGGCGCTGGCCGACGCCGGGCGGATGCCCGGGTCGGCGGGGCGGATGCGGCGGCCGGGCCGGCCGCGCAAGGCGCCCGACGGGCGGCCGGCCCCGGACGACGGGGTTTCCGACGGGCAGGGGGCACCGGGCGAGCGCGGCTCGCGGCCGGGGGCGAACGAGGAGTAGCGATGGTCGAGGTTCCGGAGACGCTGCCGGCGAGGATGTACCTGCTGGCCTACGACCTGCGGAAGCAGCGGATGACGGCGCGGGGCGCGCGGCTCGGGTACGTGCTGCGGGGGGCCGCGCTGACCGAGCTGTTCCTGGACGGGCGGCTGGAGGAGCGGCGGGGCCGGCCGGTGCCGGGCACGCCCGGCGAGGACCCGTACGGGCTGCTGGCGCAGATCGCGGCGTCGCGGCCGCGGCCCTGGCACCACTGGGTGCGCCGGGAGGCCCGGTCCACGGTGCGGGCGGTGCGCGGCGAGCTGGAGCGGGGCGGCTGGATCCGGGTGCGGGGGCGCCGGGTGCTGGGCCTGTTCCCGGCCGAGGAGATCACCGTGCGGGACCCGCGGGTGGTGAAGGAGCTGTGGGGCGGGGCGTCGTCGGCGCTGCGGGGCCGTCCGGTGGCGCACGTGAACAGCTACGACGCGGCGGCGGTGGCGCTGGCGGCGGCGGGCGAGCTGGCGTCGGTGCTGCCGGGGTCCGAGCGGCGGCGGCACAAGCGGCGGATCGCGGAGCTGACGGCGCGGTCGGGTCCGGCGGCGCCGGCGGTGCGCAAGGTCATCCGCGCGCAGCGGGCCGCGATGGCGTCGAGCTGACCGGCGCCGGCCTGTGGCGCGCCTGCTGTCCAGCGAGGAGCCGGTCGTCCGGCAGTTCCTCAACGCCAGCAAGATCGGCCCGATCGGCATGTCGGAGGAGAAGGACGCCTCCGAGCT
>NZ_JBEZJL010000069.1:0-59009 GCF_040651755.1 Actinomadura sp. NPDC048394
ATGAACGTCGCCGGTAAGACCGGTACGGCGGAGCAGGGCCCCGGCATCCCGAACGCCCGCTGGTTCGTCGGGTTCGCCCCGGCCGACAACCCGCGCTACGGGTTCGCGGTGATGACCGAGGGCGACGGCTTCGGCGCGACCGGCGCGGGCCCGATCGCCGCGGCGATCATGCGCCAGGTGTTGAAGAAGTGAGCGCGGGCCTCGTCCTGAAAGACCGGTACCGGCTGCTGGAGCGGCTGGCCATCGTGCGCTTGCCGAAAACTCCATCCATGCTGGTCAGGAAGGGTCGCCGACAAGCACGCCATAAGACCGCCAACAGTCCGTGCTCGTTGTCGGCTCGGCGGCTTTTAATCCGTAGGTTGCGGGTTCGAGTCCCACGCGGCCCACCACCCCTGACCAGGGCAAACAGCCGCTGCCGTGCACGCCGCGGATCATGTCTGAGGCCCGCCTGGGGCTGACCTGAGGCCACGAGCACCATGTTGCGGGCACGCCACGCCGACTCCCATCGAGATCACCTTCGCGGCGCCAGCCGGGCAACGGCGATCCGGCGTCCGTGCGCCGGATCGGCGCACGGACACAGTCTGATGTTCGGTTAGCCCTTTCCCTGGGAGGCGGCACGGGACACAGAGTGGACGTTCTCCATCACGCAGCAAGTCTTGCGGTGGACCGGCCGCCGGTGCGCGCGGCGGCGGACCGCTTGAGCGCCACTGGTCGTCGGCGGCGCCGGGTGCCGGGCACTCGCCATCCGGCCCGCAGCACATGCGTGGCGGTCTTTTCGGCGGCGGTGTGCGCGACCTTGGGGAGCACGCTGGTGTAGGTGTCGGCGGTCAGCACGATGCTGGAATGCCCGAGCATGTCCTGCACCACCTTCAACTCCACTCCCGCCGCCAGGGCGAGGGTGGCCGCACCGTGCCTCAGGTCATGCAGCCGGACCGGCGGCAGCCGATGCTCGGCCAGCATCTTCTGGAAGATGTGCGTGAGCCAGCCCGCGGAGGCCGGGTCGCCGTTGAGGTTGGTGAACACATGGCCGCTGTCGCGGTACCGGTTCCCGTACGCGGCGGCCTCAGCCTGCTGCCGGTCACGGTGCGCCCGCAGCGCGGCGATGGTGGTGCGGTCCAGCGCGATCACGCGCGCGCTGTGCGCGGTCTTGGGCGGGCACGCCTGCAGTCGACCGTGCCTTCGCTGGAGCTGCTGGGAAATGGTCGCGGTGCCGTGTTCCAGGTCCACGTCCACCCAGCGCAGCCCGGCCGCCTCGCCACGCCGCAGCCCGCGCAGCGCGATCAGGTGGTAGGCGGCGTAGAGACGGTGTCCGCGGATGGCGTGCAGGAACGCGGCGGTCTGCTCGGCCGTCCACACCGCCACCGCCGGACGCTCCCCGGTCTTTTCCCAATGCTCCACGCGGGCGGTGGTCCACACCACTGCCCGCGGCCGTCGCGCCATTGGCAATGCCAGCAGCGCTGCCGGGTTCTCGGTGATCAGCCCCTCCCGGAGCGCGGTGTTCAGGGCGCTGCGCAGCGTCGAGCGGATCCGGTTCACCGTCGCCTGCCGGATCGGCCGCCCCATAGCCCGGTGGTCGTGGGCGATCGCAGCGAACATCTCCCGCAGGTGCCCCACGGTCAGTTCGCCCAGTAGCAGCCCGCCTAGATGCGGGTTCAGGTAGAGGCGGACGTGGCCGGCGTACCCGGCCACGGTCGAAGCGGCGCCCGAGTGATCGCGCAGCCACCGCGCCAGCCACGTCTCCACGGTCACCGCCGTGCCGGTCGGGCCACGCAACCGCGCCAACGCCTCCTCAGCCGCCTTCCGGGTCCGGAAACCGCCCCGCCGGACCCGCCGACGCCGCCCGTCCGGCCCGGCACCGAGTTCCAGCCGCAGATACCAACTCCCGTGCCCCCGCTCCGCCCGAACCCGCGGGCACTCCCGGCCCACCGCCCGACCGGTCCGCGGATCCTCACAACCGCACCGCCGGTACACCCCACCGGCGCTCCTCGAACGTGTCATAGCGTCAGAGTCCGCCTCCGCGGCGGACCAGGGAATGGCCAAGACACGCAAGTACCGCCAAGGCCAACCAGTCCTCGACACCCAGGCAGCTTGTCCAACCGTTGAAACGCCGGCGTCCTCACGGTCGCTGAGCGATGTGGCCGGTGCCGTTAACGGCGGGCTCCCAGTGCCGTTCGGCGGCTACCGGTCGAACCGCTGGCCCACCAGGATGCCAGTCGACGTGCAGGCATCTTGCTACCGAATACCGCGATCACATCTCCGCATCGCCAGTCTCGATGAGACCGCACGCCCGCTGGCTGGGACAGCTGCGCACGCCGAGGTGAGCGGTGATCTCCGAGTCGGCCTGCAGGGCGGGGCGGTTCCTGAACCGTGAGGGGCTTTGGAGCACGACCGGGTGCGGCCACATAGAGGTGGAGCCATCGCTTCGGGGAAGACTTACAAACCAATAGGGCATTCAAGCACAAAAGATCAGAAGGTGGAACGGGACGATGGTCAGCGGCCAACTTATCGCCCTTGAGGGTCCCAAGTTGGCCGGAAAGACAACGCTGATCACTGCTCTGTCCACCCGGCTGGCAGCCGCACCGATGGCCGACGTCGTTTTGACCAAGGAGCCGACGCCGGCGTTCGACCTGACCCGCGAGCAGTGTATGCGCGGCGTCGAACTGGCCGCCTCCATAGCCGAGGACCGCCGCCAGCACGTCAAAGACATGATCGGGCCGGCCTTGGTTGACGGGCGCACCGTCATCTGTGACCGCTACATCCTGTCTTCCTACGTCTTCCACACGGCCGACGGCGTGCCCGAGACGGTCATTGAGGAGTTGAACAGCGACTTCCCCCGCCCCGCGCTGAACCTGGTACTACGGGTGTCGGCCGGCGAACTGCGTCGCCGACACATCCAACGAGCCACCACGACCCGGCTTCAAAGCGACGACGCTGGGACAGAAGCGGCGGCCTACATGCGGTACGCCGAATACATGAAACGTCAGGGTGTACCGAGCCGTGTGGTCGATAATTCGACGATGACTGATCACCAGACTCTGCTGGACTGGCTGTGCGCCCTCTGTGTTGGGGGTGCCCGATGACCTCCGGATTGCCGGATTTTCCCGACCTTGACGCATCCGACGGTGATCTACATTTCCTGCTCGGAGTGCTGTTCAACCAGCAGGTCCGCGCCGAGACCGCATGGAAGGCGCCAGCGCGGCTCTCAGATCGGCTCGGTGGCCTGGATGTGGAGGCCCTCGCCGTCGCCGATCCGGCCTCCCTCGTCGCTGTGATGCGCGAGCGCCCGACGATCCACCCGTTCGCCGTGGCGATGTCGGCACGCGTCGTTGGGATCTGCGCGCGTCTGGTCGACCACTACGGTGCCCGCGCAGCGAAGGTGTGGTCCGACCACCCGCCGGCGGGCACCCTGCTACATCGGCTGACTGCCTTTCCCGGCATCGGCCGCCACAAAGCCGGCGTCGCCCTCACCCTGCTCATCCGAGAGTACGGAATCCCGATCGCTGGGGCGGCGGCCGCGTCAGCGGATGCGCTGGCGTCATGTCCAAGGCTTAGCGAGATCCTCGTGACCTAGATCCGCGTCATCCCCAGAAAGGGCACGTCATGACACAGCCGTCCACCAGCCCCGCCGTCCACCCGACGGGCGGCGTTCCGAAGACCCGGCAACTGGCCCGGGCCAAGAGCCACCGATACAGCACCTACTCGCCTCCGGCAGGTGCCTTGCCCCAGCTGGTATTCGACAACGAGGCGCAGTGCTATAAGGCTCCTGGCGGCGAGAAGACCGGCAAGCTGGTCGAGCAGATGGACCGGCCCTTGTCGCTGACGTTCCAGTTGACCCGCGACTGCAATTTCAGTTGCACGTACTGCAGTGAGCCTCCCGGCATCGGCACGCGCTCTCACGAAGAGGTGTTAGCGATGCTCGACAAGCTGTCGGGGATGCGGCGGATCATCCTGTCCGGCGGCGAGCCGATGCGCTACCGCCACTTCTGGGAGGTTCTGGAATACTGCCAAGGCAGATTCGGGCAGGTCGTGCTGTCCACCAACGCGTCCATGATCACCCGGGAGGGGGCGGCGAGGCTGCGGACGCTCGTCGACTATGTGGACATCACTGTCGACGGCCCGCGCCGCCAACATGACCGCATCCGCGGCAACTATGACATGGTGATCCGTGGGTTGCGGCGTGTCGCCGAAGAGGACATCCCTTTGTCGGTGATCTGCGTGTATCTGGGACGCAACAAACGGAAGATTCACTACATCTGCCAGACCGGTGATGTCTTCAGCGCAAAGAAAGTCAAGATCCTCACCACGATTCCCAAAGGCTACAGCCGGAACCTGTTCGAGGACTTCACCACTGGCGAGGAACTGGACGAACTGGAGAAGTTCCTGACGGCCGAGCGCGAGGCCTGTGGCTGGCTGCCGCGCATCACCATCGCCGACTGGATGAAGATCGGCGCCGGGCATGCGATTCTCATTGAGCCCGATGGTCGCGCCGTCGCCTCCCCGGTATGGCAGGAACCCGAGTGCATCCTGCCGTTCGGGAACCTTCACGAACAGACAGCAGCACAGCTATGGGAGGCATACCCGTACAAAGAGCACCACCTGAACAAGTACTTGGAACGCACCCTGATGGTCGTGGAATGATCCGCGGGCACCTACGAAGATGAAATCCAGTCGTCGACCCTGATCGGCTGCTAGCGTCGTCACCCCAGTCTCATCAACCCCATGGGGTGGACACGGCATGGATCCCCTCCGCGATCACGCCTCGCTACGCGACATCCAGGACTACGTCGCCAAACTGGAAGCCGAGAGAGGTTTCGAGGGGCGACCAGCCACGGCGCAGTGCCTCAAGCTCGTCGAGGAGATCGGCGAAGTATGCCGAGCGGTGGGAAAGCTCGAAGGGCAGCCCGAGGACCCGCAAGGACGGGTCAACGACCTGGGCGAGGAAGCCGTCGACTCGCTGCTCATGCTGGTCGCGGTCGTCAACCGGTACGACATCGACCTCGAGGACGCCTTCCGTCGCAAGGAAGACCGCAACAACACCCGTGTATGGCGTCGCCCCAGCCATCTCTAACAGAGTCGATCGGCCAGTTGATGTGTTCCCGAAGTCCATCGGGGTCGCCATGCCGCCAGTCAGGCCAAGGCCCTTCCCAGGTCTGGCCCTCTTCCGAAGGGCGCAGTACACCGTGAGGCAACCGGTGCAGCAGCGCCGCAAGCAGTGCCCGGTCCGAAGCGGTGAACCGTACCCGCGTCCCGGCCAGCTGACGCTCCAACACGGCGGCCTGATGTCGCAACACCAAGGTCTCGGTGTCCTTCTCTCGATCGGTCATCGGAAGCAGGCGGAGGGCCGCGAAGATGTCCGCCACGGTCAAGTAGGCCAATCGCAACAGCACAGCCACCTACCATCCCGCGACACAGCGGCGTCGTGACCCGCCCCGGAACCGTCCAATCTCGGCGCGACCGCCTGCCAGGCACTACGTCTCTCACCTGCACGGACATAGTTTTCGGCAAGCACAACCTTCGACGGCACTCGCCTGGTCTGGCACACCGACCTGCACAAGTACCGCGACGCGGCCTGGTGAAGCCCGCGTGCACAGGTGGCAGGTGATCCTTCACCCGGCGACGATCGTACGGATCGACTGCCCGCGCTCGCGGCGGGTCGCGGCGCGCTTGTCATCGTCAGGTCATGAGAAGGGCTGGAGTCACGACCTGGACGCGGCCGATGTGGAAGACCCTCTCGCCGTCGCGCAGCCACGAACCCGTCACGCCTCGTTCCTTCTGCGCCACCCGCTCACGATGCCACCGCGTGCGACCGTTGGCGACGCGAACGACAGGTCCATTCAAGCAGACCTGCCGGGGGAACATCAGTTACGGATGAGAGCTCGCCGAGACGTCCAGCAACCGGGTTGCCGCGTGGGCGAGGGGAATGGCTTCTTGCTCGATCCGCCGGAACGGGGTGGGGCCGGCGGTTGCGATGGTGTCGTAGGCGATCGCCTCGGCTTCGGTAAGGTGGCGCAGAATCGCCGGGGACGGCTTGATGAGGCGACCGGACCTGTCATGGTTCACACCGTGCGGGGCGTACTGGTGCAGGTCGGCGGCGCCCATCAGTATCGAGGTAACAGGTTTCGGTGGGGCGCCGTCCGGGGCGGGCTCAGCCAGCGCGGCGCGTAACCGGTCGAGGATCGCGTATCCGTCCGCGTCGATGTCTCCCCAGTAGACGATGTGGTCCGCAGCGCGGATCCAGGGGACGTTCGCGAGGAGGGCCGCGGCCGCCTTGCCGCCGCCCTCGACCACGATGGTGCCCGGCACAGGCGGGAACCAGAGTCTGGAGTCGCGGTTCTCGACGATGAGCACGATCCGCGGCCGGTAGGCGATGTCGTGCGTGTCGCCAGTGGTCCACGCGTCGTGTCTGCGGCTGCCCGACGCGGCGTGACCGGGGTCGACGTAGGTCAGGTGCAGCACGGCCGGCCGGGATCGGACCTCCGCGCGGACGTCGCGTCCGGCGGCGTCACGCAGCAACGCGCCATGGGTGTCGAGCCATTTGGTGTGCATGCCGGGGATGGGGAGTTGGCGTGCGGTCCATGCGCTCGCGTCGGGGTTCTCGCGCAACCAGGTCACCGCGCTGAGCAGTACCTCGACGTCATCGGCTCCGAGCGCATTGACGGCTCGGAGCGTGGCCGGGGTGAGGACCGCGCCGGCGGACCGCAGCGACGACGCGAGCGCGCGGGCCCGGTCGATGTCCACGGTCGGGGGTTCGGTTCCGGAGACCAGGGCGACGGCGGCGTCCAGGCCCGCGACGAGCATGGCGGGGTACTCGTCCGTCACGCCTTGCACGGACACCGGCTTGCGGACGATCAGTACGCCCGTGCGGTCGGCGAACTCGCGCCAGCGCATGTGCCACTCGTGCCAGTCGCGGTACCCGAGCCGGGCCACCGCGCTACCGGTCGAAACGCCGGGACGGAGCGGGACGGAGAACGTGATGGGTTCTCCGGCACCGAGTTCGGCGCACACGGCTGCCGCCCACTTCTGGTGGACCTTGCGGCGGAGCGAGTCGAGCGCGGCGGCCGGGGTGATCAGTCGGGGGGTCATGCGTCGGGCACCGCCACGATGGGTTTCGCCCATGACCGCCCCTCGGCGTTCTTGAGGGTCAGGTATTCGGCGTCCACGTGGGGTTCGATCGCGCTGTGCTTGTCGTTGGGGGCGCTGATGACGAGCTGGAAGCCGAGCCCGCGCCAGGCGCCGATGGCCCGGCCGGTGAAGTGCGCGTCCGCCTTGATCAGCGCTTCGTCGAGGAAGACGGGGGCGTAGCGGGGGCGTTCGGCGCCCGCGTCGCCCAGTTGGTAGCGCAGCGCGGCGCCGACGATGAAGGCGACCAGCTCCTGGGACTCGCCACCGGACTTCTCCCCGATGTGGTCGTAGACCGCGACGTGCTCACCCGCGAGGTCGCATTTCTCCGCGCTGATCCGCACGTGGTTGCGCACGTCGATCAGCTCGGCGAAGTCGGGCGCGGTGCGGCGGATGCGGTCGATCACCTTGGCCATGCGGTGGTAGGCGCGCTCCCGGTCGGCGTCGGTGGCCGCCTTGTCGATGACGGCGCGCACGTCCCGCAGTTCCTTGCGGAACCGGGCGCGCACCGCGGAGTGGCTTTCCTGCGGGTCGATGCGCAACCGGTGGCCGTCGTCGGCGAACGGCAGTCCGGCGAGGATCCGGTTGACCGGGTCGATCCGGTCGCGGATCTCCCGGACCGCGGCGGCGAGCTCGCTGTCCAGGCTGGTCAGGTCGTTGCCGGAGAGTTTGAGCAGGCTGTCGCGCCACTCGGTCTCCAGTTCGTGCAGGCCGCTGGTCTCCAGATCGGTGAGCAGGCGGTCGAAGTCGTTGTAGGAGTCCTCCGGGTCGGTGCCGAGGTTCGGGTTCGGCCAGCGTTCGACGAACGTCGAGAACGTTTCGTGCAGTGACTGGCGCGCTCGGCCGATCGCCTCCGCCGCCGACATGCGGTCGTTGCGCATCCGTTCGACGCCGCGCCGGTGCGCGGCGTCGAACTCCTTCAGCGCGGCCGCCGGGTCGGCGCCGTCGGGGGCGTCGTCGAAGAGTCCCGTGAGGTAGTCCCGGTGCTCCGCGTTCACCTCGGTGCCGGTCGCCACCGCGGTGTCGAGCGCCCGCTGGGCGCCGTCGACCTCGTCGACGATGGATTCCCAGTCCTTCTCGAGCCCGTCCAGCTTCTGCTTGTGCCCGCCGACGCGCTCGGTCAGGTCCTTCACCTTCCGCTTGAGGTCGTCCGCCTCACTCTGCAGCCGGTCGACCTCGGGGTTGCCCTCGCGGACCTCGGTGATGACCTGCGTCCAGTGGTCCCGTTCGGCGGTGACCGACTCGACGTCGACCTGCTCCCAGGACAGTTCGGTCACGGCCTGGTAGGCGGTACGCCGCTCCTCGAACGAGTTGAGGGTCCGTTCCGCCTCTGCCTCCCGCGCGGCGGCGTCGTCGCGGCGCTCCCGGGCGCGCTCGATCCGGGCGTCGAGGTCGGCGAGCAACCGGCTGTTCGTGAACCCCAGCAGGTTGGCCCGGCCGTGGCCGCCGTGCGCGCCGCGCCCGCCCTGCGACGTCTGGCCGGTGATCGTGAGCGCCTTCGAATGCTGCATCAGCAGTTTGGGCGTGTCGACGCACACGAAGTCGAAGGCACGGACAAGTTCGCTCTTGAGCCAGGCGGTGAACGGCGACGGCCGGTAGTCGAGCCGGCCGGGCAGCGTCCTGTCGTCCAGTCCGAGATCGTCGCGCATGCCGGTGCGGACGCCCTCGAACTGGACGCGCCGGGTAAGCTTCACCGCATTGATCGCCTCGCGGAACGCGTTCAGCCGGCCGATGTCGATCAGCATGCGGGTGGCGAACCCGCCGAGCGCCAGGTTGAACGCCTCCCGCCACGGTTCGAACTCCGTGCGCACCTCGATCAGCTCGCCGACGAACGGCAGGTCGTCTGGGGTAAGCCCGGCGGCGTCGGCCAGCCGGTCGCGGGCCGTGTGCAGGTCGGTGGGGATATTGCCGCGGCGGGCCTCGACCGCCGCGCGCTCCTCGCGCAGCCCGGCCAGTTCCCTTTCGGCAGCCGCGGCCTCCCCCGCCGCCTTCGCGAACTCGTTCTGGGCGGTCTTTCTTGCCTGGGAGTCGGCCAGCGCCCGGCGTGCCGCCTCGACCAGTGCCGCGAAGTCCTCACCGGTCGCCACGGTGGCGCCGATGGCGCCGAGGGCCCGGTCCAGCCGCTCCCGTCCGCGTTCGACGTCGGCCAGCCGCCGCTCCACGTTGCGGATCTCCCGGAGCGCGGTCTCCAGCCGGTCGCCACCGGACGCGCGCAGGGTGTCCAGCAGCGCCTCCCGCCGGGACTCCGTCACGCCGATCAGCGCGGCCGTCTCCTGGACCTCCTGTTCGGCCCGGCGGCGCCGTTCGGTCAGGTCCTTCTCGGCCGCCCGCAGCAGGTCGAGCCGGCGCTCGTGCCGCCACAGCGCCGCGGGGGACGCCGGGTCGGTGAACGATCCGACGTCGTCGATCACCCGCAGCCGAGCCACCGCGTCGTCGATGGCCCTCCGGTGGTCGCGGATCGGAGTCAGCGCCCGCACCTGCCGGCGGGCGGTGATCATTCGGTCCCGGGTGCCGGACAGCTCGTCGAACTGCTGCACCACCTCGTCCGCCGTGGCCAGGGTGGACGGCTCCTCCAGGACCATCGTCTTGTACAGCGCGTCGACGGTGGTGATCTGCTGGCCGGCCTGGATCCTGCCGAGCAGCCCGACCGCCTTGTGCCCGTCCCCGGCCGCGCCGATCCCGAGCGCGGTGTGCAGCCGGGCGGTGAAGTCCCGGTCGGTGCCGAAGCACGTCAGGCCCGTCGCGGCGACGGCCTCGCGGGCGAACCGGCTGCCCGCCGGGCCTTCCAGCTCGCGCAGGTCGTAGGCGTCGTCGCGGACGGCGCGGACCGCCACGACGTCCTCGAGGGTGCGCGCGGACGACGGCACGTACCAGGCGCGGAGCGCGGTGAACACCGCACCGCTGCGGTCCGCCCAGGTCATCGCGATCGCCGACCAGGTGTCGCGGCCGTCCCCGCGCAGCACCCGCACCTTCGTCTCACCGTCCGCCCGCGACTCGTCGAGCTTCCCGCGCGCGTAGGAGAGGATGTTGCGCTGGTCCTTGCCCCGGGGCCGGCCGACCACCCCGCCGTTGGACGCCCCGTTGAACGGCGTGGTGTGCGGCATCAGCAACGCGATGTAGGAATCCATCAGCGTCGACTTGCCCGACCCGGAACCTCCGCTGAACAGAGTCGCGCCCGGGGCGAACCGGATGCGGTGGTACCCGTCGTAGCCGCCCCAGTTGACCAGCTGCAGGTCCCTCGCCACCCACTGCTGCCCCCGCGACGCCGCCGGGATCAGCCCGAACAGCGTGTCGATCATGTTCATGACGCGGCCTCGTTCTGCTCGCGCAGCCACCGGCTCAGTTCGGTGAGCTTCTCGGTGCTCAGCACGACCTCGACCAGCGGCGTGATGCGGTACCTGCCCGCGGACTCCTCCGCGAGCAGCCCCTCCTTGGCCAGCCGCTCCACTGCGCTGCGGATCTCGCGCTGGCCGCGGGCGAGGTTGTGGTCGTCCGGGTCGAAGTAGGTGAGCACGGTCTGCTCCAGCTCTTCGATGTCGACCCGAGCGGACGTCTCGCCGGTCCCGCGCTCCCGCTGGAAGACGGTCCGCAAGTGGACCAGTACCAGGGTCTCGGCCCGGCTGTAGGGATCGTCCTTCAGCAGGATCGGGACGTCCGACTCCGCCGAGCGCACCTGCTGCTTATAGGCGATGCCCCGGTCATGGTCGACCACGAGCCGGACGAACAGGTCGTGCAGCCGCGACTCGATGATCTGCTGGTTCTCCAGCAGCGTGCGCCACTGCGCCGGGTCCTTGTCTGCCAGGACGAACCTGCGCTGCAGGAGCCGCACCAGCACCTTCCGCACGTCCACGTCCAGCGTGCCGGTGTCGCCGGCGAACAGTTCGGACGGGTCGTCCTCCATCGCCACCGGGTCGATGAAGCCGGCCTCCGCGCCGGTCTGCCAGTCGTCGTCCGCGCCGTCCGGTTCACTCATCGTCGGTCCCCCGGCTTCTCGCCGGCGGCGCCGTCCGCGGGACGGGACGTCGCCGGGTTCGCCGCGAGCACTCCGCCGAACGCGAGCCGCCGCCGGGTCAGGTCCGGCCGGACGGCGTCGACCACCGCCACCTCGGCCGTGTCGGTCATGCCGAGGCCATGGGCGATCTCCAGCAGGCCGAGCAGGTCCACCGGTCGCCGGATCTGCCGGGCCGCCGCGCGGAACGCGGCGGCGACGTCGACGCTGTCCGCGTCCCCGGCGAACGCCGCCAGGTGCGCGTGCAGTTCGGCGTACTGGGGGCCGCCCCATGCCCGGGTGTCCGCGTCCGGCACATCCCCCGGCTCGTCCCATTCCCGCAGCGCTGTGGGCGGTGCGGGCGGACGCAGATCGCCCAATGTCTGACGCAGCTGCCTGACCTCGGCCACCGGCAGGCGGCGCAGCGGCGCGACGGGCGTGCCGCGGCGGGACTTAGGCATCCAGGTGTGGAACCCCGACATCACCTCCCGCAGCAGCTCGTCTACCTGGCGGTCGCGCATCGGGTCGTGGTTGCGCACTTGGGTGGTGATGACGTGCGACGCCTGCCGCTGCGCGGCCAGCACCTCCTTGACGCCCTGCTCGATCCGCCGGGCGATCTCGGCGAGCTCCCTCCGCTGCGGCTCCGGCATCAGGTCGGTGAATCGGTGCCGCAGCACGGTGCGCAGCAGGTTCCACAGGTCGTCGATCTGCGCCGGGTTCCCGATCAGCCGCAACGCCCCGGCGAAGGCGCGGCCCTCCGGCGTCGTGTCCATGATCTGCCGACCGCGCTCCAGGTACTCGCGCAGGACCTCCCCGGTTGGCCGCACGTCCTGCCGCAGGTCGGCGACGACATCCCGTTGCATGGCCTTGATCGACTCCGCGACGCGGGCGAAGTCGGCGGGCAGCTCCCGCGCCAGGTGCAGCACGTTCTCGGCCGCCTCCAGCAACTGGTCGTCGTCGACGGTGTCGATGGCGCCGCCCCGCTCGAGCCGGTCGAGTTCCCGCCGGCGCTGGTCGATCTCCGTCTGGAGGCGCGCCATCCGGGCCATCACGTCCGGGTCGGCGTCCTGCGCGAGCCGCTCGACCGCCTCGAGCAGCGTCCGGACCCGGGACTCCGACACCCGGGTCCGCGCCCCGCCGACCCGGCCGGCCACCTCCAGCGCGCCGACGCCGTGTGCGGACAGCCGGTACACCTCGACGTCGTCGGAGACCTGCCGCACCAGCCAGCCCGCGTGCACCCACTGCCTGCACAGGTCACGGGCGTTCCCCGCCGGCAAGGGCTGGTCGCCCTCCTCGCCGTAGCCCGCGGCCCGCAACTGGTCGAGGGCGTCGGCGATCTCCGCATGCGCATCCGGCACCGCGACCACCGGCCGCTCCGGCGTGAACATCATCGCCAGCACCGTCACCACGAATGGCGCATAGGTCCGGTGGAGCAGATCGAGCATCGGGTTCTGGAACGCCCGAACCGCACCTTGATATGCGCCTTCCACACCTCGTGTTCCCATCGCCGACCAGAGTACGGCCTATGACTCGACGCACGTATCCGGAAACGGAGACCAGGACCCTGCCCTTGCCGAACACTCCATCCATGCTGGTCAGGCAGGGTCACCGACGAGCAAGCCACAAGATCGTTAACGGTTCGTGTCGGCTCGTTGTCGGCTCGGCGGTTCCGAACCGCATCGGCACGCGGCGGCACCGCGCGGCACGTGAATCGGGCTCGATGTAGACGGATCGACACAGGCCGACACTGAGCAGGCCGCTCCGATACGGCAGTTTCGGACTTTTAATCCGTAGGTTGTGGGTTCGAGTCCCACGCGACCCACCACCCCTGACCAGGGCAAACGCAAGCACGCCCTGCTTTGCCCCCTGCCCGGGGATGCCCCGCTTCGCTCCCCTGTCGGCTCGATGTTGGAACGGGTTGGTGCACGGGCGACACCGCGGCCCTGGCGGCGGCCTGCACGGGGTGTTGACCGATCGTGGCGTTGCGGCGTCGTCCGGATGAGTGCCGGGGCGGTCTGCTCAGTGGCCGTTGGTGTCGTCGCCGGCGCTTGAGGGCTCGTCGGCCAGGAACATGGCGTGCGCTGCGATGATCTTCCAGCCCGTCCGGTCGGAACGGGTCCAGGTGCGGGTGTAGCGCATCCGGGCGGACATCGGCCGGCCGCCGACGGCGCCTTCCAGGGTGCCCAGGAACCAGGTGACGCCGACGTGCTCGGTGGCGAGCACCCGCAGGTCTTCCTCCTTGACGCGGCTCAGCACCTGATGGCCGGTCTGGTGCGCGCTCAGGTCGTCCTGCTTGGAGTACAGACCCCCGTCGGGGCCGGTGAACCACGCCTGGTCATCGATCAGCTCGGTCAGCGCATCGACATCGGAGGCCAGCTGGGCGGCCTGAAGACGCCGTTCGGCGTCGCGGAGGCTCTCGGTGTGATCATGGTTCGACATCCCCTCACTATCGTCGGCCGCCGACGGCATCGCCACGGCGTTTCACCCGTGGCGTAGCCCTGGGCGATCGGGCCGACCGCTGGGTGGTCGATGGCCTTGCGTCGGGACGGGTCGGGCAGGGGTGGCGTGTGGGGCGTACCGGGCCGCCTCGCCGGCATGACCAGGCCGTACGTCCAACCGCGTTCCTCATCCGGTGAAACGAGCTGGGCTACTGGTCGTGGAGTCTCAGTCGGCGTTCAGCGTCTCCAGCCGTCGCTCGAGTTCGGCGCGCTCCACCCCGTTCGTGGAAAGGGCGATCGCTCGCTCGTAGGCGCGTACCGCGCTCGTCAGGTCACCGGCGCGCCTGAGCAGCTCGGCGTGCGCGGCATGCAGGGGTTGGTAGCGTTCGAGCGCCGGGTCGTTCAGCAACGGTTCGAGGAATTCCAGACCGGTTCTCGCGCCGTAGGCGAACCCGGCGGCGGTGGCGCGATTGAGTTCGACCACCGGGGACGGGTTGAGCCGGCCGAGTGCCTCGTACAGCTGCGCTATCTGTGCCCAGTCCGTCGCGTCGGCGTCGGAGGCCTGGATGTGGAGTGCGGTGATCGCCGCTTCGAGCTGGTACCGGCCGGGAAGTGCGGACCGTACGGCGCGCCCGAGTGCGCCGAGCCCTTCGCGAATCCGGTCTCGATCCCACAAGGTCCGGTCCTGGTCCTGCAGCGCGACGTAGCGCCCGTGCCCGTCGACCCGGGCAGCGCGACGCGCGTCGTGCAGCAGCATCAACGCGAGGAGCCCCCACGCGTCGGTGTCGTCGGGCATCAACTCGCACACGAGGCGTCCGAGGCGGATGGCCTCGTCGCAGAGCTCGGCCCGCACGAGACGGTCGCCGTCGCTGGCGGAATAGCCCTCATTGAAGATCAGGTACACGACGCGAAGCACACCGCGGACACGGCGGGGGAGCTCCTCGCCGGACGGCACTCGGTACGGGATGTGAGCATCGGCGATCTTGCGCTTGGCGCGAACGATCCGCTTGCCCATCGTGGGCTCGGCGACCAGGAACGCCCGTGCGATCTCACCGGTCGTCAGACCACCGAGCGTGCGCAGTGTCAGCGCGACCTGAGCCGGCAGGTCCAGCGCCGGATGGCAACAGGTGAAGATCAGCCTCAGCCGGTCATCGGTGATGGCGCTCGCCTCGGTCATGGGAGGATGCTCCTGTCGATCCAGACGGAGCAGCGCGGCCAGCCGCTCGGCACGATCGGAAATCGACTGGGCCCGGCGCAGCAGATCAATTGCGCGCCGCCGGGCGGTGACGGTGATCCACGCTCCTGGATTGTCCGGGATCCCGTCTCGCCGCCAGGTCGCGAGCGCGGCCTCGAACGCCTCCTGCACGGCGTCCTCGGCGACCTGGAAGTCACCGACGTACCTGATCAGGGTCGCCAGGACGGCCGCCCGCTCATCGCGGAACACGCGTGCGGCCGTTGTGGCCGCCAGGTCAACCATCCTGGGTTGCCGCCGGCTTCCGGCCCTCCATGTTCACCTGACCGGCGTCTGGTCCGGGGGCCGGGATCTGACTCGCGCTCATGATCGGCCGGACTTCGACCGAGCCATGGCGGGCCGTCGGCATCCGCGCCGCGTGGCGCAGCGCCTCGTCGAGGTCAGCGCAATTCAACACGTAGTAACCGGCGAGGAACTCCTTGGTCACCGCGAAGGGCCCATCGGTGAGCTCCGTCTCGCCACCACGCACTCGAACGGTGGTCGCGCTCGCCACCGGATGCAGGGGAGCGTTCGCGACGAGCAGCCCGGCCTTCCGCAGACTCTCCGTCACCTCCAGCCACGCCGACATATCCGCCCACCTTTCCTCCTCCTCGGTCTTCGGGGCATAGAGCAACAACATGTACTCCGGCATCACGCCTCCTCGATTTCGCCGCCGTATGCGGCCTTCGCCAACACGACGCAGCACGGCACGGAATTTGGACATCTTCGTCACCCGAACGGCCACCGGGCTTCCGCCCTGATCATGGACACCGGTTGCTGCGATGCAGGCAGCAGCGTAGTTACCGTCCCCGTCGGCGATCCATCCCGAATGCCCGAGGGCAAGGCGACGGCGCAGGCGTTCGCCACTGAAGCCGGCGCGCCGGTCCGCACGGTCGGTGGGCAGCGCGACGGGAACATCACAGACAACGATCTCGCGGACGGGGCAGGACGTCGACAGTGCTCGATGCATGTCGGCGTCGTGGAGGCGTCCAAATCGCCGCACGGGCTGCGTCGGTTCGGTAAGGGACGCCGGAGAGCCCGGGAGTCTGTCAAGGGGGAATGAGATGAGCTCGGATCTCAACGAGAACATTGATGCTGTCGCGGGTGGCAACCGTTCACCGATTCAGGGTGAGGAGCGTGCCGTGCTCGCGGTGTTCGACGCGACTTCCATCGCATGGGCGAACGGCGACGTGGACGCTTTCGTCAGGTGGTACGCAGAAGACGCGACCGTGATCCTGCCCGGAACGTATCTGCAGGGTAAAGCCGCTATACGAGCCGGCATGGCCGAAGCCTTCGCCCTTCCGCTGAGGGGATCGAAGCGCATCCATGCGGCGCAAAACGTGCGGTTCCTCGGCGAGGACACTGCGATCGTGGTCACCCGGAGCATGACCGTGTTCCCCGGCGAAGCAGAACCTCCGGCCGACCGGTGGGAATTGGCGACATGGGCGCTGTCCCGAGGGGAGGGAGGTTGGCTCATCGAGGCCTACCACAGCTGCTCAGCCGGAGCCGATCCCCGAAACACCTGACGGTAGGGCCGCCCTTCAAGCCGACATGAGGCAGCGTTCGTCGGCCCGCTGAAGGGCTCCAGGGCTGTCGGCCGCCTCGACCGCGGCCGACAGCACGCGTGGCGAATCGCGATGCCACGAACGGCTCGCCGTCCGCCTTCACGCTGGCGGTAGCCAGGGATCAGACCGAGCGGACGCCGCGCTACCGGTCTGTCGCGCCGCGATCGAGGAGGCTGACATCAAGCAGGTCAGCCGAGACCGAGCTTGGGCCGGACCCACTCGGCCAGCTTCCGGATCGCGTCGTCGGACACGGCGGACTTTCCGGCGGCCATCTGGAAGGTGTGCAACTGCTCGGGGAAGACATCGAGCTTGACGTCCACGCCGGCCTTGCGGGCGTTCTGTTCGAACTGGAGGCTCTCACCGAGCAACGTCTCATGCCCGCCGACCTGGATGTAGGTCGGCGGCAGGCCGCTCAGGTCCGCGTACAGCGGGCTGGCCAGCGGCTCCTTCGGGTCGGCACCCCCCAGGTACGCCATGGCCAGGTACGACACCACTTCCTTGTAGAAGAAGGCCTCGTTCTCGCGGTTCGTCTCGAAGGTCTCGTTACTGACCGTCAGGTCCACCCAGGGTGACATCAGCATCAGCGCGGCCGCGGTGGGCCGGCCCTCCTCCCGGGCACGCAACATCGTCGAGACGGCCAGCCCGCCTCCCACCGAGTCACCGACGAGCGCGATGTGCCCGGCGTCGACTCCCTGGTCGAGCAGCCACCGGTAGGCGGCGGTCGTGTCGTCGAGCGGGACAGGGTGGCTCTCCGGCGGGACAAGGCGGTACTCGACGAGCAGCGCGCGGGCCCCCACCGCCTTGGCGAGGTGGCCGAACAGCTTCCGATGCGTGTAGATCGAGCCGCTGACACCGCCGCCGCCGTGCACGCTGAAGATCACGCGGCCCTCGGCGGCGCCCTTCGGCACCGCCCACAGGGCGGGCAGACCCCCCACCTCGGCCTCGAGGTAGTCCACTCCGCCAGGCTCGGCCGTCAGGCCGGGCCAGTACCGCTCGACCCTCTCGCGCACCTCCTCGGGGGTTTGGTTCGGATTCGCGATGGCCGCTTCCGTCATGCTGCGCCAGTGGTCCCTGACGATCTCCGACCGCTTGCTCGCCATGATGTCTGACTCCTACGTGGACTGGTCGTGTTCGGTGGTCACCGTCGTCTTCGCGGTGAGCCTCATCCACTCGACGCAGCCAACGTGGCGGTTTGGACAGGTGATCGGCCGAATAGCCCTGGACCGGCGCCGGTCTCGCGGCGACCGCGGACGCACCGGGCCGGTTCGAAGACCGATCGACAACTCGCTCGTCGGCAACCTTCTCGAGGTAGCCGGCGTGCTCGGGTTCCGCTGCTTGGTGCGGGGCCGCCCTGGCGCATGGCTCTCAGCCAGGCCTCGGTGGGCTGGGGACCGGCGGCCGTCTGGAAGCACATTGGCGACGTCGTCGTCGGCGGGCGAGTCTGTTCGCTCAGTGGTTACAGGACGGCGGTGAGCAGGCTTACGGCGGAATCCTGGCGGGCGATGTCGGCCTGGTCGAACGGGCCCGTCCAGCGCAGGCCGTACTGGTCGGCGTTGTTCCGGTCGTAGGCGAAGGCGGAGCGGGCCTGGGTCGTCAGGTAGTTCCGGTACGGGTGGCCGGGGAGCGCGCGGTCGAGTTCGGCGAGGTTCCGCGCGAAGATGCCCTTGAACGCCGCCTGGTCGGAGTTGCACGTGGCGGCGGCCTCGCAGGGTTCGGTGAGGATTCCGCGCGGTGACAGGCCCGGGTCGGTGGTCACGGCGTCCGCGATCCGGCGGGCGGTGGCGAGCAGGGACGGGTCGCCGGTGGCGCGGTGCAGCTCCGTCAGGCCGCCCAGGATCACGCCCTGGTTGTACGTCCAGGTGGTGCCCCCGTTGTTGCCGCAGTTTCCGCTCTGCGTCGCCAGGCCGTCGTTGACCAGGTGGGATCCGTTGATCATCCCGCTGCGGGCGAACCAGCGCCAGGCCTGGCGCGCGTGGGCGAGGTACTCGGTGTCGCCCGGGATCCGGTTGTGCAGGGAGGCGGCCAGCTTGAGGTAGAGCTCGTTGCTGATGGCGTTCTTGTAGGTCTTGCCGGGCAGGTCCCACCAGATGCCGCCGCCGCAGGTGTCGTCCCAGTACTGGCGCATGTACGCCTCGTCGGTCTCGGCGATCTTCAGGTACCTGGTGTCGCGGGTGAGGTCGTACATGCGGACCATCGCCAGCGCCCACCAGCCGGTGTCGTCGGTGGAGTCCGCGCGGAACTCGCCGCCGCCCTGCGGCCACCACGGCAGCGGCTTGCGCTGGAGCTCGATGGTGTTCTTCACCTGGGGCAGGTAGCGGGTCGAGCGGGTCCGTGCCATGTAGTCGAGCAGCGCCTGGAGCGCGTTGCCCGACTGCCACCAGGGGCTCTCGGGCTGCCAGCGTCCGCTCGCCTGGTCGTAGAACCCCATCATCGCGTCGACGGCCGATGTGGCACGGGCCCGCGCGGTCCTGTCCTCGCCCGCGTCCGCGCTTGCGCTTGCGGCGGACGTGCCCACGGCGAGCGCCAGCACGGCGCCCGCCACGAGGGAGACCAGACCCTTTCCCGTACGCCGCTTCAGTCCGGTCATCGCGCACCCTCCATGGCAACGAGGCGCCCCAGCCCATGGCCTCCGCCCGGGCGGGCAGTGCGCTGAATTGTGCCCCGGACGGGACGATACGCGCAAGAGTCGGCAGGATCGTTCACATTTGTGAGCGCTCTTGCTTGAAATTGTCGGAGGCATCGGTTGGTTCTCCGCGACGGCGGGCAGGTGGGGAACGCGCGTCGGCTCGTGCGATCACGAGAGCCGACGCGCAGGAGCGTGACGGAGAATGTCTGGTGGTGATCGGTCTTGCGCGAGTACGGTCGACGCATGCTCCGGGACCGACGCCATGAGCTGATCCTCCGCGTCCTGCGCTCCGAAGGGCCGGTGACGGTGGAGACGCTGGCCGAGCGCTTGGCGGCGAGCCTCGCCACCATACGCCGCGATCTGCAAAAGCTCGACGAGGAGGGCCTGCTCAAACGCGTGCACGGTGGTGCGATGCCGGTCGAAGGCCATGACGACCCCTTCACGGACGTCGCCGAGGTCCGGCCCGCCGAGAAGGACGCCGTCGCGCTGCGCTGCGCCGAGCTGATCCAGGACGGCGAGACCGTGCTGCTCGACATCGGCACGACCGCGCACATGGTGGCGCGGCACCTGCGGGGCCGGGCGCTGACGGTCGTCACCAGCAGCCTCCCGGTGGTCGAGACGCTGGCCGACGACCAGCACGTCCAGCTCGTCGTCCTCGGCGGCATGCTGCGGCGCGACTACCGGTCGCTGGTGGGCTACCTGACGGAGGACAACCTGCGGCAGATCCACGCGGACCGGCTCGTCCTCGGCACCAGCGGGATACGGCCGACCGGAACCGTCATGGACACGACGGTGGTCGAGGTACCGGTCAAACGAGCCATGATCGCGGCCAGCGGGCAGGTGGTCCTCGTCGCCGACGCCGGCAAGTTCCCGGGCACCGGCATGGCGAAGGTCTGCGATGCCACCGACCTGGACGTGGTCATCACGAACGCTCCGGTCGATCCGGACACGGGAGCGGCCCTCGAGGATGCCGGAGTGCAGATGCTGGAGGTGTGAGGTGCTCGGCGCCCGCTGAACCTCTGCGGCTGCTCAGACGTCGCTTTCTAGAAGCCGGACCGGGCGGTCATCCTCGGCGGAGGCCAAGCGATACCGAACATCCGCACCCCAGAGGCGCACCGAGGGACCAAGCCGTGGTTCCGCACCGAACAGCGGGCTTCTCCGTGTGCCTGTGGCGCCGAGGGCTCGACCGTCGGCAGTCGTTACTCGACCTCCAGCACGTTCTCCCTGCTTGTGACGCCTTTTCTCTGGCGGCTCCAGAGGTCGTCTCGGAGAACCGTGAAAGAATCGCGCTCTTCCCAACACAAGCGTGATGTGCACCGAAAAGACACAACGATCGAGGCGGTGCCGCCCGACCCGGACGCGGGGCGGACGCGGTTCATGACGTTGTACGAGCGCTGCTACGGCAGCATCGTGCGCTACGCATGGCGGCGGGTGGGTCCGGACCAAGCGGAGGACATCGCCAGCGAGACGTTCACCATCGCCTGGCGGCGGATCGCCGACATTCCATCCGACCATGAGCTGCCCTGGCTGTACTCCGTCGCCCGAAACGTCATCGCGAACAGCGCGCGACGCGAACAACGCGACCGAGAACTCAATGACGCCCTGAGCGTGGAACCCGAATCCGACCACGCGGAGACCGTGACGAGCCGACAGATAGCGATCAGCGTGCTGCGCGGCCTGAGCGATAAAGACCGCGAGCTGGCACGGCTCGCCGCATGGGAATGCCTCGACAGCCGGGAGATCAGCATCGTGCTGGGGTGCAGCCACGCCGCGGTCCATATTCGCCTGCACCGCCTGCGTAAACGACTCGAAAAACTGTTCGACGACCACCAGGGAGAGGGGACCCACTGATGGACTCCGACATCGAAACCATCCGCACGCTGCTGAGCCCCCACGATCCGGCCGTCGACGTCGACCCCACAGTGCCGGAGATGTCGCTGACGACGATGTTCGGCGATGCTTCTGGCCCCCGCTCGGTCCGGCGGGCCCGCGGGCGGCGCACCGCGATGTTCGCAGGGGCGGGCGTGGCCGCGGCGGCGATCGTCGGTATCGCGGGAGTCGTCACCCTGCCCGGGCATGGCGAGCCGGCGGCGAAGGCACGCGCGGCGACGCCGCCCCTGCTCACCTATCGCGGCGGCGGGCCCACAAGCGCCCGTGACGTGCTCCTCGGTCTGGCCGAGCGGACCGAGCGTCTGCCCGACACCACCGGGACAGGCCGCTACGCCTACGTACAGACCCGGAACTGGGAGCTGAGCGACCAGGGAAACGCGAAGGGCGAGACGAGCAGTGCGGTCATCGCGACGACTTTCCAACAGTGGCTGGCCGCCGACGGCTCGGGCCGCCAGCGTTCCGAATACGGCGCGCCGTACTTCCCGACCGCACGTGACCGCAAGGTGTGGGAGAAAACAGAAAAGGACGGCGGTGGAATCGTCGCACCGGGCAAGGACGACCAGCGGTTCGGCCCGGGCGGCATACCGTTCAGGTTGGCCTGGAAGGCGCTTTCCACCGACCCGGAGATCCTGAAGAAGCAACTGTACGCGGCGAATCCGAACTCAGAAGACGGGCAAGTGGAACGGCTCGTCGACATCGAGGATCTTTACAGCGAACGCCCTGTCCGGCCCGCGGTCGCCGCAGCCGCGCTCCGTGTCGTCGCCGACATCCCCGGGCTGCACTATGACGGTATGACGACCGATCGAGCGGCCCGTACCGGCCTCGCCGTCAGCGTACAGTGGAACGGCTCGGACATCCCACAACGGTACACGCTGGTTTTCGACCCGCATACCGGTCGCCTGCTCGACAGCGAGCAGGTACTCACTCGGGCCGTTAAGGGATGGAATGTGAAAGTTCCCTCGGTAATCAGTTACACGGTGTTCCTCAAGTCTTCCTTCACCCAAAGCCTTGAGCCGCCGAAGTGAACTGATCCGAACATCACTCATACGGTGGGCGCCCATTTCCTGCTCACCTCACCTGCACAAAGGCCGACGGTCGGCTTCGTACCGGGATCCGGGGAATCCACTTGCCCGGGTGCCGGGTGGGCGTGGCAGGCTCACGTGGTGATCGTCGATCTGGATCCTCGCTTCCTGAGCTGGGACGAGGTGGACCCCTCTCGTCATCCGTTCGACCGCTCGTCGGTGGCGCGGGCGGTGGACTCGCTCGGGCCGGCTCGGTGTGTGCCTCGCCGTCCCAAGGTCTCCTTCGGCGACCGGGCGATGAGTTCCTGGAACCACGGCGAGGGCACGCGTTGGGCCGATGCCATGTCGCACGCTCTCGCTGAACGCTTCGGTCGTTGGAGCCTGGGCTGGCGCTGGGCCCACGACGAGGGTGACTTCGACGGCGGCCCGGTCGGTAGCTGGTGCTGCCCGCAGCACTCGATCACCACACCGCAGGAGACGCTCGCCCGCGTCGTCGCGGGACTGTGCGAGTGGCGAGCGTGGCTGGAAAGTCTCGCCGGCTGGTTCGAGGCCTACCCGCTGCAGTCGAGCGCCGTCGCCGACCAGCGGATCCTGTGGGAGCAGGCCGCCCGGAACCTGATCTGGCAGGTCGTCGACCGCACGGGCCACGGCAGCGGCTGGTACGGCCACTGCGAGCAGGTGCTCACCTGGTTCCTCCAACGCCGGCACGTGGCGACCGACGTCGCACAGGCTCTGGTCACCGAAGCGATCGGTGGGCGGTTCGACAGCTGGATCAGCCCGGAAACGGTGCTGGTGGACGACATCGCCGAACGGCTCGCCCTGTCCCTATCACCAGACGACACCCGCGAGCCCGACTCCAGCGAGCCCGCCCCGGACCACCTGGAGCGCTGGCTGGCCGTACGTGGTTCCGTGTCGTGGCAAGACGCCTCGGACGGCAATGGGGACGAACCGGTGGCCCCGTGCCGTGACGGCGCGGCAGCGGACATCCGCGCCTTCGACGGCGCCATAGACCCCGTCCGAGCCGAAGGCCTCCTCAAAGCCCTGGAACTGGTCCGGACGGACGCGACGCGTGGTGCCTCCCTCACCTTCGAGCGGCTCCAGAGCTGGCAGCAGCACGTCCTCAACACACCCCAGCCGCCCCCGTTCCGCAACTCGCCCGCCTTCGCCAAACAGGGCCGCGAACGCTATGGCATCGGTCCTGACACACGCGCCCGCCTCGACCTCTGCCTCGCGGAAAGCGCGCACGACAGCGAGCGTCCACTCCCCTTGACCGCCCGCGCGGCACGGGCCTATCTCGACATCTGCTTCTTTCACCCCTTCGACGACGGCAACGCCCGCGCCGCGTTCCTCGCCCTCATCTTCATCCTCGCCCGCGAGGGCGTCGCGCTTAACGACGTCAGCTTGCTTCGACGCATAAGCTTCCAGGCCGACAACCCCCAGGACCCGCTGATCCTCACCCGGTACATCAACATCCACCTGTCGCAGACCCGGCGCGAACTTTCCTCCCAGGAGTCTCAGGAATAGGCCCCGTCGCGGCCGAATCCGCGCGGACAGTGCGGACAGTTACGTGGAGCACCCCGGTCAGCGGTCAGTACGCGAGTTCGCCGATGCCGCCGTCGACGCGCAGGACGGTGCCGGCGGTGTAGGCGGACTCGTCCGAGGCCAGGTAGACGGCTGCCTTCGCCAGTTCGGTGGGGGTGCCGAGGCGGTGGAGGGGCACGGTGCGCCGGAGTTCGTCGTAGATGGCGGCCTGGCGTTCGGGGCCGAGCGGCTTGAAGGTGTCGGTGACGGTCGGGCCCGGGCTCAGCCCGTTGACCCGGACGCGTCGCTCCTTCAGTTCATGGGTGAGTCCGCGGGACAGGGAGAGCAGGCCGGCCTTGGAGGCGCCGTAGACCGCGGCGTTGTCGTGTCCGATATAAGCGGAGACCGAGCCGACGAGGATGACCGAGGCCTGCCGTGACAACAGCGGCAGCAGGGCCTTGATCAGGAAGAACGGCGCCTTGAGGTTGGTGGCGAGGAGCCGGTCGAACGCCTCCTCGGTCCATTCTTCGATCGGGAGGTGGGTGACGTCGGCGGCGTTGCTCATCACGATGTCGAGCCGCGGCCACTCCTGCTGCAGCCGGGCCGCGAGCGTCGCCTGCCCGGGCACGTCGCCGGCGTCGCTGAGGACGGGCAGCAGCGGGCCGTCCAGTTGCCGGGCGGCCTCGTCCAGGCGTTCCTGCGAGCGCCCGGTGATGGCGACGGTCGCTCCCTCGGCGAGGAATTCGCGGGCGGTCGCGAACCCGATGCCGCCCGTCCCGCCCGTGATCAGTGCGTGCTTGCCTTCAAGACGACCCATGGAACTCGTTCTCCTCACTCGCGCCCAAGGCGCATGGTTCTGGTCGCAACCGCATCCGCCGTGCCGGCGGGCGGCGGTCGGGGTCAGATGGCGGTTCGACCGCCGTCCGCGGCCACGATGGCGCCGGTCACATAGCCGGCCCGGTCGCCGGCGATGAAGGCGATCACCTGGGCGACCTCGGACGGGTCGGCGGTGCGCTTCAGCGCGGTGGTCAGGCCCATGCCGCCGAGGTCGGGCCCCATGGCCGCCACCACCTTGGAGGTGGTCATCGGGCCGGGGGCCACGGCGTTGACGCGCACGTTGGACGCGGCGTACTCGGCCGCCCAGGTGCGGGTCAGGGATTCCAGCGCCGCCTTGGTCGCGCCGTAGACCGCCATCGGCGGCATGCCCAGGCCGGCCGCGGTGGAGCTGACGTTGACGATGCTGCCGCCCCCGCCGGCGGTCATCTTCGGCGCGAGCCGGGCGACCAGGATGAACGGCGCTCGCACATTGACCGCGAAGGCGGCGTCGTAGTCGGCGATGTCCTGGTCGGCGGTCGCGCTGAACGGGACCACGCCCGCGTTGTTGACGAGGACGTCCACCGCGCCGGCGTCCTCGGCCAGCCGCCGCACGGCCTGCGGGTCGGCCAGGTCGGCCGGGATGAAGCGCACCGTTGCGGCGGAACCGTCCGCGCTGCGCCGGACGTCGTCCACGACCTGGGCGCCGCGGTCCGGGTCGGTGCCGGTGATGATCAAGTTCGCCCCGCCGGCGGCGAGGACCCGCGCCGTCGCGTGCCCGAGCCCGCCGATGGCACCCGATCCGGTGATCAGTGCCGTCCTGCCTTCGAAGTCCATGTGGTCGGCCCTCTCGTGTCCGCCGGTGCGCTCGCGCGCCGCCGACTTCTGTGCAGCCGTTCAAAAAGTCGTCCGGCCATCACCCTACGGATTTTTGTGCACGCGGTCAAAAAGTCGTAACCTGGGGACATGGCACGGACGGGGCGCCCCCGCGCATTCGACAAGGACCAGGCCCTGGAGCGCGCGCTCCTGCTGTTCTGGGCTCGGGGCTACGGAGCGACCTCCGTCCAGGACCTGGTCGAGGCGCTGGAGCTAGAGCGAGGCAGCCTGTACGGCGCCTTCGGCGACAAGCGGCGTTTCTACCTGACGGCCGTCCAGCTGTACTGGGACACCTACGAGCGCGCGCTGGTCGCCGCGCTGGAGGACGGGCCGGTGCTGCCGGCGCTGCGCGAGGTGCTCGCCAACCCGGCCCGGGCGCAGGAGCACGCCTCCGACGTCGGGGTCCCGCAGGGGTGCATGATCGGCAACACCACCGCCGAACTGGTCCCGCAGGACGCCGAGGCCGCCGAGATCGTGACCCGCTCGCACGCCCGGTTCACCCAGATCGTCGCCGACGCCCTGCGGCGCGGGCAGGCCGACGGCGAAGTCGTCAAGGACGCCACCCCCGAGGCCCAGGCGCAGCTACTGCTGTTCACCGTCCAGGGCCTCTCCCTGGTCTCCCGCACCGGACTCGACACGACCGCCGCGCTCGCCGCCGTCGATGCCCTGATCGGCGCCCTCCGCGCCTGATCGACCCGCGAGAAGAAACCCGACGGACGTGACGGCAGGCCGGCCGGGTTGCCGCTGGTGCAGTGACGGCGGAGTGGTTTGCAGGGCCCTCACTGTGGGCTGCCGAAAGGACTAACGGCACGTCATCCCGACGAGGCATGGAGCGGCCCCGGCGGTGCGGAACGATTCGTAAGCGCGTTGTAATCACCGATGAGCATCATCGTCACCATGACGCCACGGACGCAGCAGCGCGGATGAATACGGCTCGAACGCCAGGCCCATCCCAGTCGAGGAGTGGAGGCAAAGGCTGTCAGCTAGCGGTACTGGCGCTGATCGGAGCGGTCGTGTTCCTCGCTTGGAGGTCGTGCGCTCCGGACCGGCCGGAGCATGCGCCACCACTGCTGGTCGGAGCCGCCAAGCCGGACGCCGCACGCATCGACCCGGGAACGGTCGGCCGGCCGGACGGCTTCGTCGACGGATCGGGCTGGCCGGACGCGTGCGCGTTCCTCAGTGACGCGGAGATCCGAGCCGTCCTGCCGCAGGCGACCCGCGTTCGGCGCACGGGCGGCGAGGTCAAGCTGAGAACGATGAACGCGTTCGACGCCACCGGCGGCCCGCTGACGGCGCCACGCGGTAGCTGCACGTACACGTTCGATCTGCCGGGGCTGCACGGGGTCGTCATCGAGGTATCGGAGGAGATCGACGCGCGTCCCGCGGTCGTGGAGATGAACTGGTCGAACCTTCTCTCCAACCGCCATGACGTGCCCGGTGCGCTCGATGCCGAGAGTTGCGCAGCGGGGATCACGGCCCTTCCCATGACCTGCCGAAAAGGCCAACTGGCCTATGACGTGGGTTTTGACCTCCTGCAGGCCTCCTCCACGACCGCGCTGCACGACCGCAAGCTGCACGTGAAGCACGGCGGCAAGTCCACCGCCTTCGATCTCGACGACGACAGAAGCGCCCTCAGCCGCTTCCAGGGCACCGTCATCGAACCGGAACTGGCGAAGACGATCAACGCGAAGATCGCCAAAGGACACTAGCCCGCTCACCGCTGATTCCTGCAACCTCGCGGCGGTGGCGGTCAGTGTCCCGCTGTGGCGCGCAGGGCGGAGACGAAGGTGCGCAGGGCCCTGCGAGCGGCCGGCTCGGACGGCCGTGACAGCAGGACGACGCTGCGGGTGGGCAGCGGGGGGAGGCCGAGTGATGCGCCCATGTCCATGGTGCCGGGTGGAGCCGCGCGCGGGCTGAGCGCCGCCACGGCCAAGCCCGCTGCCGCAGCCGCACCGATGGTCGCGATGCCGCCGCCCACGAACACCTCTTGCCAGGCGATGCCCGCTTCGTTCAGCGCGGTCACCGCCATCTGGTGCACATGGCATGACTCGGACTGCAGTGCGAGGCGCAGGGGCTCGCCGGAGCGGTGTTCGAAGTCGGTCGA
Source organism: Actinomadura sp. NPDC048394 (assembly GCF_040651755.1). NCBI lineage: Bacteria > Bacillati > Actinomycetota > Actinomycetes > Streptosporangiales > Thermomonosporaceae > Actinomadura > Actinomadura sp. NPDC048394. Next base: position 27,194 of record NZ_JBEZJL010000069.1, read on the forward strand.
GGCCATCCAGCCGAAGGACTCCTCCATCAGGACTTCACCGTCGGTGCGGCGGCCCTCATGCCGCAGCACGATGGCCGCGTCCAGCGCACCGCTGTCGAACAGGTCAAGGAGCTCCCATGAGCTGGCGATGCTCACCTCCAGCGTCAGGTCCGGCTCTGCTCGCCCTATCTGGCGCAGGAGATGGGGCAGTTCGGCGCCGACGACGTGGTGGCTCAGGCCGATCGACAGGCGTTGCCGCTGGACGCCGAACGAGCCCAGCGCGCCCGCGTGGGCGGCCAGCAGCTCGCGTGCGGGCCCGAGAAATGCGGCGCCGTCTTGCGACAAGCGGACCAGGCGGGGCGTGCGGTCCAGCAAGCGGCGGCCCAAGGCGTCCTCCAGCCGCTTGATCTTCAGGCTGACGGCGGACTGCGTGGAGTCCATCGCCTCCGCCGCGCGCGTGAAGCTCTTCATCTCGGCGGTCAGCACGAAGGCCTGCACAGCGTCCAGGGCGAGCATCTTCATCGCCACCCCGATCATTGGAGAATTTAATGGCTGAAATATTCTAAGATGACTTTTTCCAATGATCAAGTGATGGCTACGCTGCGAACCGTCCCGAGGAAACGGAGTCAGACCATGCCCTTGGTCCAGGTGTCGTTGCGGCGAGGCAAGTCCGCCGAGTACCACCAAGCCCTCTTCGAAGGCGTCTACCGCGCCATGCGTGAGACCTTCGACGTGCCGGAAGACGACCGCTTCATGACGATCACCGAGCACGACGGCAGCACCTTCAGCGTCAGCCCCACCTACTGCGGCGTCGAACGGAGCGACGAGGTGGTCATCATCCGGATCACCGCCAACAACACGCGCGACCTCGCCCAGAAACAGGCGCTCTACCTGCGCATCGTCGAACTCTTGCAGGCCAATCCCGGCGTGCGCCCCGAAGACGTGTTCATCAATCTCGTGGAAGTCCTGCCGGAGAACTGGTCGCTCGGCAATGGCCTCGCGCAGTACGCGGTGCAGCAGGGCTGAGGGGGAACGGTTCGCTCCGCGCCTTCTTTACCGATCACCCCGCGAGGGCCCTGAGTCCTCAGTCGTCCGGCAGGCCGCAGTCGCCGATCTCCCGTTGCCGGACGTCGATCGTCACCTCGACGTCGCCGTCGAACGGGGGCGTCGTGACCGCGTGGACGGGATGGCTGGCCATCTCGAAGGTCACGTCCCCCGGCTCGGTCTCCACGGCATGGACCATGAGCACCGATCCTCGCACGCCGATCCGGTCGATCTCCAGGTGGTAACCCATCGTCGGACGAAATCCCAGCGCGACGAGGACCACCATGCCGGCCGACCAGTCGACCTCCGGCGAAGGCGGGGCCACCCACTTCGTATTGGCGGTGACCGGCCATTGCCTAGGCACCGCCGGGTCGGGCATCCTCTGGGTCGTCACACGAGGCCAGAGCTCGTCCCACGTCTTCTGATCACGTATGACCAGGTGGCAGGGCCCTTCCAGCCCCGACGACGCTTCCTGGACGAGAGTCTCGAACGGGACTTCGTGCACCTGCAACGCGTCATCCATGGCGCCACCTCATCGCACACTTCACCTTTCGAACCAACGATTTTTCGCCGGGCGCCAAAGTGCCATCAGTAATTCATGCGGCGCAGGGCGTCCAGGAGCGTGCGCCCTAAATGCTGCGGTCGGCGCGACGTACCGGTCGACCTCTGCAGTCCGTTCCGGGACAACAGATCAGTCCAGGCGGCCACTCGCAGACTCAGTGCGCTTGGACGCCTGTCCCGAAGTGGTCATCGCCCTGCTCGACGACTCTCAGGACGAAATGATCAACGCATGATCGAGGAACCGGATGCTCCGCGGACCGAATCAGGGCGGCGGCGCCATGTGCGGCGGTGGGCGATACCGGTGGCGCTGGCCGTGGTGGTCGCAGGCGGCGCCACCGGAGCCCGGCTGGCATTCGGCGGCGAGCGGCACGCTCCGGCATCCGCGTCCACCACTGCCACGACACCCGCCGACGGCGGCACTTCGACGGCCACGCCGCAGCGGAAGCCGCGTTTCTGGCTCATGATCAGTACGGTCGCCGATCCGGCAACGGCGAAGCGCGGGACGAGACGAGGTAGGCCCTCCCCGTGGTTTCAGGTGCGGTCGGCTCCGAGCTCGGGCCGGAGCCGGGTGATCGCCTCCGTTCCCGCGCCGTCACCGGCGACAGGGCGCGCCCATCAGATCGTCGCCGCTCCCGACGGGACCTTCGTGATCGCCTCGTCCCGGGCCACGCCGTGCGAGTCGCGGCTCTACCGCGTCGGTCTCACCCCACGCGGACGACCCGCCAGGATCACTCCGATCAGGGGTGGCGTCACGCCGGCTCTGGTGGCGGGCCTGGCCATCAGCCCGGACGGCCGCCACATCGCCTACGCCACCGAGCCCTGCGACCCGCAGTCGGCCAAGCGGGCAGGGGCGGGACAGCAGGGATCATCGCCGGCCATACCGGCCAGCCCTCCGCATGCCACGCTCACAATGCTCGATGCCGCGACGGGGAACCGCCGCACATGGTCGGCCAGCGGATCCTCGGTCGTCGGCGAGATCATCTGGGCGGGAGACAACCGCACTATCGGCTACACCCTCGGCGACGTCGCCGCTCCAACCGCGACCACTCCGGCAAGCCCCGGCCCAGACGTTAACGGCCCACCGGTCGGCGGCCTGGCCGTCCACGCCCTCGACACCACCGCCGTGGGCACCGACCTGCGCTCGGGCCGCATCCTGTTCCGGGCGCCCGGCGGGTCGCAGGTGCTCACCAGCGTGACCATGAACCTCGACGGACGGACGGGCGACGGCGTCCTCGAAGAAGGACACCCCGCGACCACCAAGCTCTTCAAGTTCGGCGAAGGGCAGCCGATGCGCATCACCAAGGTCTTTCCGCCCGAACCCGGGGTGATGCGCGCCTTCTCGTCCGGCGGCCCACCCCGCTACGCCTGCGCAACGGGAATCGACGCTTTCGGCAGGGTCATCCGGGGCGCCTTCGTGGGCCCGATCGGCCTGATCGGAGTGTCCGGATGCATGACCGCCGCCGCGTACTGACACGGAGTGGGCTGGTCGCTCATCTTGGGTGCGCTGGGACGGGACGTCCCGCCGATCCGCTCACACCGCGGGCCACGCCGTCATCGGCATCGCCGCGGTGCTCATTGGCCACGACCGACCAGGTCTTAGAGGTCGCTGGTGAGGGTTCGTGTTATGGATCGGCGGGCCGCGATGCGGGCGGGCACGGCGGTGAGCGCCGCCGTCGCCAGGATCGCGGTGAGCGCGGCGGTGAGCAACGACCAGGTGGGAGGCATGTTCACTTCCCCGTTGCTGAAGAACAGGTAGACGGACGTTCCCAGCGGGATGCCCGCGAGCGCGCCGGGCAGGGCCGGCAGGAGCTGCGCGGTGGACAGCCCGGCCGTGACCTGCGCGGGGGTGGCGCCGAGGGTGCGGGCGATGGCCATCGCGGGCCGGGCCTCCTGGGCGGTGGTCCAGGTGATCGTGATGGTGTTCACCAGGGCCAGGACGATCACCGCGGCGGTGACGGCCAGCAGCAGGTGGCGGTCGTGCGCGACGCGGGCGTCGTCCGCCATCGGAGAGCCCGGATTGCCCTTCACCGGCTGGACGTAGCCGATCAGCAGGCCGGTGACGATGGTCAGGCTGGTCATGAGGTTGCAGGCGTGCAGGACGGTGCGGCCGGGCCGGCGGGCGATCAGGCGCAGCCCGAGCAGCAGCGGAGTCGGCAGCAGCGCCGAGATCCGGTTCAGCAGGGCCCGCCGCCTGGGGCGGTGGACGGGGTCGGCGAGAGTGGAGACGGTCCCGGTGCGCAGCGCCCGCAGCGCCGGGCCGAAGGTGGTGAGGGCCGCAGCCGCGAGGGCGGCGACGGTCGTGACGGCGATGGTGTCGCCGGACGGGCCGGCGGCGCTGGTGAGAAGGCTCGCGGTGGGGTTGACGATGACGGGTGCGAGGAGCCGCGACAAGGTGAGGCCCAGCGTGTCGGCGAGCAGCGCCAGGGTGGCGTATTCGGCGAGCAGCACGGCGGTGATGAGACCGGGTGAGGCGCCGACGGCCTTGAGCAGCCCGACCCGCCGGGTCTGCTTGGCGGCGCGTCCGGCCGCCAGGGTCGCCATGCCGCCGACGGCCAGGAAGCCGAGCAGCCAGCTGCCGACGGCCAGGATCGGCTGGCTGACCCGCAGGATGACGAAGTCCTGCTGGGCGATGTGCTGCCAGGGTTTGGTGTGCACCCAGGTGTTCGCGAACGCCGCGGCGATGGCCGGGTCATGCCTGTTCAGCGTGAGAGCGGCGGCGGGATCACGCAGTTTCAGGGCGATGAAGGAGGTCACCGGGACGTCGGCCGACTTCAGTGCCCGGGTGTCCTGTTCGGCCAGCCAGACCAGGCCGCCGCCGTGGCTCGGCCCGCCGCCGGGGCCGATCCCCGGCGCCCACGGGTAGACCGACCGGGCAGCGGTCACGGCGATCCCGACGACGGGAAGCGAGCGGCCCGCGACAGTGACGCGGTCGCCGACCTCGGCGCCCAGGACCGAGGCGAAGCCCCGTTCGAGTACGGCGCCTCCGGGGCGGACCCACGTACCCGAGGTCACCAGCGGACGGTCGACCGGGCGCGGCGCCGGATCGGTGACCTGCACCACCGCGGCGCCCGATGAGCCGTGCACCGCGAGCTGCGTGTAGTACTGCCGGTCCGGCCCGCTGTAGGCGACGACCCCAGGCGCGTGCTCCAGCGACTCCAGGGCGGTGATCGTGGTGCGGTCCGTGCCGGGTGAGTACATCACCACGTCCGGCCCGGCCGTGGCCTGCCGGGTCTGCCAGTACAGCTTCTCGGTGGCCCCGTGCATGGACAGGCCGAGGGCGAGCGTGGCGGTGGCGGCGGTCATCGCGACCAGGAGGATGACGGCCTGGGCGGGGTGGCGGCGCAGGTCGGCCAGGACCAGGCGGAGGACGAGCAGGACGCGTCCCATCGGCGTCAGTCCTCCAGCCCGATCGGCGCGTCCGGCCGTCCGGTGGCGACCGGGGCGACCTCATGCGACGTGGGGATCAAGCCCTCCGCCTGCCCCTGCGGCTTGGACAGTCCGCGGACCTGCAGCACATCGCCGTACGCGTCCATCGATCCCCGGCTTCGTCCTCTGCGGCCGATCAAGGCCGCACCTCTAACGGCTAGCTAATGGATAGCGGTTAGCCGTCGCGGGCGTCAAGCAAGATCGTCGAACCCGTCCGGCGGCCGGGGCGGCCCAGGCGAATCCTGATGGGGAATGGGCGGCGCGCGCCAGGCTTCTTTCTGGCGCCGCCGCCGTGGGTGGTCATGCGGGGTCGGTGGTGGTCCAGTGGCGGCGGATGTGGGGGGCCAGTTCGGCTGCGCGTTCGTGCGGGAAGAAGAGCTTCCCGCCGGTGATCTCGACGACGTCGCGCGCACCGGGGATGGCGTCGTGCAGCCAGCGCGCCCACTTCATGTCGAAGAACTCGTCGTCGGTCGCCCAGGCGATCAGGGTGGGGGCGCGCAGTGCCCGCAGGGCCGGTTCGGCGGCGAGCAGGTCGTCCGGTCCGAGCCGGGCGATCAGTTCCTCGAAACGCGCGGCGGCCGCCGGGGTTCCCATGACCGGCTGGAGGAACGCGTCGACCAGCTCCGGCGTCAGGTACCGCTGGTCCTGGTAGCCGGTACTGAAGATCGCGCGGGCGGCGGCGGGGTCGGCGACGAGGTCCGGGGCCGCGGCGGCGAGCTGACCGGCGCGGGCCGCCTCTACGGTGGCCGCCATGGCGGCCGGCGGGATGTTGTCCTGTGTCTCGCAGTTGGTCAGCGTCAGCGTGCGGATCAGTTCGGGGTGGCGGGCGGCGAACACCTGGGCGATCGCGCCACCGGTGTCATGGCCGACGAGGTCCACTTGGTCGAGGGACAGGTGCGCGCAGACGTGCGCGAGGGTGTCGGCGAACGCGCCGACGGTGAGCGGGTGTTCGGGTGCCGCCGGGCTCTGGCCGTGCAGCGGAAGGTCGATGGCGATGCAGCGCCGTGTGTCGGCGAGCAGCGGGATCAGGTCGTGCCAGATGTAGGCGTTGGTGGCCACTCCGTGGACGAAGAGCGCCGCCGGCCCGGTGCCGATCTCCACATAGCTCAGCGTTCCGGACGGGGTGCGCACGGTGTGCCGATGATCGTCGTATCCGGCCAGGTACATGCTGCCTCCGTAATCGTAAGGTGAACAGCGACAATGCAGGAAACCGACTGTCGGTCTAGAAGTTATAAACCGACTGTCGGTTTGTCAACGGAGGTAACGCATGGACCGACGCCTTGACCGCGGGCAGGCGACCCGGCAGCGCCTGATCGAGGTGGCCACCGAGCTGTTCGCCGACCGCGGCTACGAGGGCACGTCGATCGAGGCCGTCCTCGAGCGCGCCGGGGTGAGCCGCGGATCGCTGTACCACCACTTCCGGGGGAAGGACCGCCTGTTCGAGGCGGTGGTGGAGGCGGTCCACGCGAAGGTGGGGGAAGCCACCCTCGCCGCCGCCACGGCGAGCGGGGCGACCGAGGCGCACGGCCTGCTCAAGGCGGCGGAGCTGGCCTGGATCCGGCTCGCGGGCGACGCGGTCGTGCGCCGGATCCTGCTGATCGACGCGCCGACCGTGCTGGGCTGGCGCCGCTGGCGCGCCATCGAGGAGCAGTACGGGCTGGGGATGCTCAAGGCCGTCCTGCAGGAGGCCGCCGACGCCGGACGCGTCCCGGCGCAGCTCGTCGAACCGTTCGCGCACATCCTGCTGGCCGCCGGGAACGAGATGGCGCTGGTCATCGCCTTGGCCGACGACATAGCGGCCGCTCAGAACACCGCGGAGATCGCCGTCGAGGAGTTTCTCAACCGCCTCTTGCAGCCGGCCGAACCGCGCGAGGTCCGGCCGTCACCGCCCGCGCCGGCGTGACCGTCGACGGCATCTCCGGCCGGGTGTGATCGAAATGGGTATGCGATCTGTTCTTTTCTGTGGCGGACGAGACCGCCTGCGCGGACCAGATCGCCTTTATTCGCCGGGTCTGTGCCGCCGGCTCCGAGCCGCTCGAAAAAGCCGCTGCTCCGTCCTGCGAATTGGAGCGTGCGCGGTAAGGGGAATGAAAAAGGGGGAAGGGCCGGCGCGTGGGCGCCGGCCCTTCCTGGGCGGGCCTGGGCCCGCATAGCACGTCGTTTCGGATCAGCGACCCGAGATGACCGAGCTGCCCGCGCAGGTGAAGGACTGGTTGGGGTTCTCGGAGCTGAGCCCCAGCGCGCCGACGAGGCCGCCCTGCGAGTGGTTGATGTTGCTCTGGCAGTTCGGGACGACCGCGGTGGTGCCGCCGTCGTGGCCGCCGCCGTTGCCGAGGTTGAAGTTCTGGTTGTCGTTGTCGCTGTCGCCGCCGACGAGAAGGGTGGACAGCACGGCGCGCTCCGGCAGAACCTCGCCGGCCAGCTTGTCCAGCTCGGTGTAGCTGAAGGACTTCATGTGGTTCCCTTTTCTTCCTTTTCACGCCCGGATCCCCATTGGGAACACCGGATGCCCCCTCCCCACCCCGAACAAGGTGGAGTGACTCTACGTATAGCAGAGGTGACCAACGGTCGCCAGCCACGCGCCCGGCGGCGATTCCAACGGAATTGTCCGGCGGCCGGGCGCATTATCGATCGCATAGGGTTTCACCGTGAAGGATGCGGTTTTGTCCCGCGCGGTCATCGCGGCCCGGACGGCCGGCGGCCACTATCCTCGGTCTGGCGGTGGGAATCCGATCCACTTGTCCGTCCCTTGTGGGTGCCCGGCGGCGTGCCGGGCACCCACGGACCGGCGTTTCAGCCGTTTCGCCGTGCTTATGGGAGGAGGATGGCCACTGTGGAGCGGATCGGCATCATCGGAGTGGGCGAGATCGGCCGTGCGATCGTGACAGGCCTGTGCGACGGGGCCGGCGAGTCCCCCGAGGTGTTCCTGTCCCCTCGCGGCGCGGGCACGGTCGCGGAACTGTCCGAGCGCTTCGGGTCCGTGCGCGTGTGCGCCGGCAATCAGGAGGTGGTGGATCGTTCCGACGTGGTGGTCATCGCCGTCCGCGGCCAGGACAGGCACGAGGCGCTCGCCGGCCTGACGGTCGGCGGAGACAAGATCGTCGTCAACGTGATGGCCGGTGTCGGCATCGACGACCTGCGCCGCACCCTGGGCACCGACGCACCGTTGGTACGGGCGATTCCTCTCCCCGCCGTACGCGAACGCCGCGGCGTCACGGTGACGTATCCGTCGCACCCGACGGTGAACTCCCTGTTCGAGCGCCTGGGCGGGGTGCTCCCGGCCGAGGACGAGGCGGCCTTCAACGTCTTCTCCGCGCTGACGGGGACGCTGACCGCGCACTACTCCTACCTCGCCGCGCTCACCTCGTGGGCCGCCGGCCACGGCATCGCCGCCGACGACGCGGACGGGTACGTCCGCGGCCTGTTCCAAGGCGTCGGGCGTGCCCTGAACGACCGGACCCGCTCCCTGCGGCAGCTCGCGGCCGACCACGAGACCCCGAACGGGAGCAACGAGCGGATCCGCACCACCTGGTTCACCCCGGCGAACTCCGCGGCCCTCGGCAAGGCCCTCGACGACCTTCTCGCCGCCCTTGAGGGATGATCGGCGCGGGGCCGGTCAGCGCGCGTCGCGGTAGTCGCCGCACCGGATGCGGCCCCATCCGTCCTCGTCCGCGTTCGGGGCGCTCCACAGCCGGACGCTGCTGATGCCCGGGACGGCCTCCGCGGTGCACGCGATCTGGGCCACGGCCGTCCGCGACCAGTGCACCGGCCGGCGCGGGGCCGTGTCCGGCAGGTCGACGACCAGCACCGCGTCGTCCTTCGGCAGCGAGGCGACGCGCACCAGCCGGGCCACGAGCGGCCGGCGGACCTCCGTGTGCAGCCCCTGAAGCTTCTCGGCGGCGGTGACCGGGACGCTGAGCTGGCTCAATGCCAGGTAGGGGTGTCCCGGAAGCTCGGGGCGCGCCACCGCCTTGAGGTGCTTGCCCCGCGCCAGGTACACCGTGATGGTGCCGCTGTTGCCGGCGGCCTCCACCGGGCCGCCCGCGCTGACGACCCCGGTGGGCCGCACGCCGCAGCCCGCCGTCGCAACGACGGCCAGCGCGGCCGCCGCGGCCAGCGCCACCGCGGCCGGCCGGACGAGCCGGACGAGCCGGTCCCCCATCGCGTTCCTCCTCGTCGTCGCGCCGGAGCGCTTCAGCCGACATCCTTCCTGATGATCGGAGGTGCTCTCAGCGCGGCGGCGGCCGCAATCCTTACGAAGATCGAACGTGTGGGGCCGCGATCTGGTGCGGGCCGCGTCGAAGATCATTGACTGGGGCCCATGAACGCATCCGTTTCCGCCTCCTCCGCCCGCCGGGCCGCCGGCGCCGTGCTGCCCCTCGCGCTGGCCGCCGTGGTGTTCGCGCCGCTGCGGGCGTCGGCGGCCGAGGTCACGGTCGAGTCCACGAGCGTGTCGCCGTCCAGGATCTCCTCCGGGGAGGAGGCCGTCCAGACGGTCACCCTGGCCGAGCCGGCCCCCGCCGGCGGTGTCACCGTCGACCTTCTGGACGGCAACGAGTACGAGGACCTCACCTACTGGCAGTCGACCAAGCACCGCGTCACGGTGCCCGCCGGGCAGCGCCGCGTCAGCTTCCCGATCCGGGTGCAGTCCGCGACCAGTTCCGGGACGGTGACCCGGCTGAAGGCCGGCGTCGGCGGCTCCGTCGCGGAGACGTCCGTCACCGTCGACCCGATCGACGCGCGCGTGCAGGACGTCACCGACTTCACCGTGGACAAGCGCATCGCGCCGGAGGGCGGCAAGATCACCGGCACGGTGCGGATCAAGTCCCCGGCGCCGGTCGGCGGGCTGGCCGTCGACCTGCGCAAGACCCCCTACGAGAGCGCGGCCGTCTCGTTCCCCTACTACGTGGTCGTGCCCGCCGGGTCGACCAGCGCGACCTTCGCCATCGAGTCGACGGCCTACGACCGGCCGCGTTTCGCGACCGTCATGGCCGCGCTGAGCACCGCCACGCAGTTCAACGGCGTCATCGGCGTGCCAAAGAAGTTCTCCATCGGCGTCCTCGGGCCGGTGCGGCACTACCCCGGGAACGTGGAGAACTTCGGGGTGGTCGGCCTCGGCGACATCTGGCACCCGTTCGGCGCCAGGATCAACCTGACCAGTGACACGCCCGGCGTGATCGCGCAGCTCAACGTGCCGGCCGACGGCAGCATCCCGGCGAGCCAGGCGGGCGCCCAGTTCCAGATCCACGTCGCCGACTCGGTCCCGGCCGGCACCAAGGTGAAGCTCACCGCGTCGTGGGTGCTCGGCCCCGCGCCGGTCAGCACGGAGTTCACCGTCCAGGAGTAGCACCGCAGGACCCGGAGGGCGGTCAGCGGACGAGGCGGAAGAACGAGCGGAGCTCGTCGACGAACAGGTCGGGCTGCTCGAACGCCGCGAAATGGCCGCCCTTGCCGGGCTCGTTCCAGTGCCGGATGTCGGTGAAGCGCTTCTCGGCCCATCGCCGGGAGGGACGGGGGTTCTCCCGGGGGAACACCGAGCATCCGGCCGGGACGGTCACCAGGTCGGCCGTCCCGGCGGTGAAGAGCCGCTGGACCTGCTTGAAGCTCTCCCAGTAGAGCCGGGCGGCGGACGCGCCGGTCCCGGGCAGCCAGTAGAGCATGAGGTTGTCGAGGAGCTCGTCGCGGGTGAGCGCGTTCTCGGGGTGGCCGTCGCAGTCGGTCCAGGCGCGGAACTTCTCGATGATCCAGGCGCACAGCAGCGACGGGGAGTCGACGAGCCCGTACCCGATGGTCTGCGGCCGGGTGGACTGTTCCAGCGAGTACCCGTCCTCCTGCTCCCGCGCGCTTTCGAGTGCGGACAGCGCGGCGCGTTCGGCGGCGGTGAGGTCGCCGAACGTCGCCGGGTCCGGCGCCGCGAGGGGCGGGACGAGGTGGATGCCGGCCACGTGCTCCGGATCGTTCTGGCCGATCAGCGCGGTGATGGTGGTGCCCCAGTCGGAGCCCTGCGCCCCGTACCGCTCGTAGCCGAGGCGCGCCATCAGCCGGATCCACGCGCCGGCGATCCGCTCGACGCCCCAGCCGCCGCGGGCGGGCTTGTCGCTGAACCCGTAGCCGGGCAGCGACGGGCACACGACGTGGAACGCGTCGCGGGCGTCGCCGCCGTGCGCCTCCGGGTCGGTGAGGGGCCCGATCACCTTGAGGAACTCGACGATCGAGCCGGGCCAGCCGTGCGTGAGGACGATCGGCAGCGCGCCGTCGTGCGGCGAGCGGACGTGGAGGAAGTGGATCCCGAGCCCGTCGATCGACGTGCGGAACTGCGGCAGCGCGTTCAGGCGCCGCTCGGTGGCCCGCCAGTCGTACTCCTCGGCCCAGTACCGGCACAGCTCGCGCAGGTAGCCGAGCGGGACGCCCTGCGACCAGTCGCCGACCGTCGCCTCCTCCGGCCAGCGGGTGCGCCTCAGGCGTTCGCGCAGGTCGGTCAGCGCGGACTCCGGGACGTCGAGCCGGAACGGGGTCACTTCGCCGGTCATGCCGCCCTCCTCGGTGGAGCGCCGCGGGGACGCAGCCGCCGGAGGGCGCGCGCCGCGCGGCGTTCCCGTCGAATAAACTCGTCCAACGAGCATAATCGAGGGGAGGACGGCATGGCAGGCGCCCGGAACCGGCCGCGGCCCGCTGACACCCGCGGCGGCGAGGCCCGCCGGCAGCCCGCGCGCTGGCGCGGTGCGCTCGCCGTGCTCGAGGAGATGCGCCGCGAGCCGGGCGCGACCCGGGCGGCCGTCGCCCGCCGCCTCGGTCTCGGCACCGGCTCGGCCACCGAGATCACCGCGCGGCTGCGCGACCTCGCCCTCCTCGCCGAGGAGCCCGCCGCCGCGGCGGGCCGGGGCCGTCCGACGACCGTGCTCGCCCCGCACCCGGACGGGCCCGTCGTGATCGCGGTGGACCTCCGGCAGGAGGACTGGCGGTGCGCGGTCGCCGCACTCGACGGGAAGCCCGAGATCGTCGCGACCGGCGTCCATCGCAGCCGCGACCCCGAGCACGTGGTCGGCGCGGTCGCCGGCGCGGTGCGGCGCGTCCACCGGCGCCTTGGAGAACGCGTCCGCGCGGTGTCCGTCGCGGTCGCGGCGACCGTCCAGCGCGGCCGGGTCGTCCAGTCGTCCGTGCTCGGCTGGGACGCGGTGGACCTGGCGGCGCTGGCCGTGGGTCCGGACGTGCCGCTGCTGCTCGGGAACGACGCGACGTTCGCCGGTCTCGCCGAGGCCCGGCACGGCGTCGCCGCCGAAGCGGGGACGGTCCTGCACGTCACCGTGGAGGTGGGCGTCGGCGGCACCCTGGTCGCCGGCGGGCGGCCGGTGGACGGCGCGACGGGCGCCGGCGGGGAGTTCGGCCACCTTCCGTTCGGCGACCCCGGCCTGCGCTGCCCGTGCGGTGCCCGGGGCTGCTGGGAACTGATGGTCGACGGCCGCGCCATAGCCCGCCACCTCGGCGACCCGCCGCCCCGCGACCCCCGCACGTACGCGGAGCACGCCCTCGCCCGCGCCCCGGCCGACCCGGCCGTCCGGACGGCGGTCGGCCGTGCGGCGACCGGGCTGGCCCGCGGTCTCGCCGGGCTGATCAACGCCCTGGACCCCGCTGTCGTCACGTTGGGCGGCCTCGCGGAACCGCTCCGGGCCGCCGCCGAGCCGGAGTTCGACGCCGCGCTCGCCGAGGGCCTCATGCGCTTCCGCCGCGCGGACCCGCCGCCCGTCGTCGCCGCCGCACTCGGCCGCGACGGGGCGCTCCACGGGGCCGTGGTGACCGCGCTCGACCGCTTCCTCACCGAAGAGGGCCTCGCCGCTTGGGCGGCGCTCCGCTCCCCCGCGCGCTGACAGGCGGGCGCGCCCCCGCGACTGGCCTGCGCGACGAGGCGGACCTACATTGGGTGCCCGTGCGGATCATCTCCCTCAACGCCTGGGGCGGGGCGATGTTCGACGACCTCGCCCCCTGGCTCGACGCGTGCGGCGCCGACGTCCTGTGCCTGCAGGAGGTCACCCACACCCCGGCCCTCGGCGGCTGGACGCGCTTCGACGACGCCGACCGGTCGCTGCCCCAGCGGGCGAACCTCCTCGCCGACGTCCGCGGCCTGCTCCCGCGCCACCACGCGCTCTTCACCGCGAGCGACACCGGGCCGGTCCACGACGGCCAGAGGGACCACCGGCAGGACTTCGGCGTGGCCACCTTCGTCGCCGAATCCCTCCCCGTGGTCGGGATGCGGTCGGCGTTCGTGCACGGCGACTACACCGAGCACCGCGATCAGTGGCCGACCGACGGCCGGCCCCGCGCCGCGCTGGGCGTGCGCGTGCACGACCGCCGGGCGCGGCGGTTCGTCACCGTCGTCAACCTGCACGGCCTGCGCGACCCGCGCGGCAAGGCCGACACCCCGGCCCGCCTCGCGCAGGCCGAGCGGCTCGCAGCCCTCGTCGAGGACGCGCGCCGGGACGGCGACATGACCGTGGTGTGCGGCGACTTCAACCTGCTCCCGGACAGCAAGACGTTCCAGATCCTCGGTGACCTCGGGCTGACCGACCTGGTCGGCGACGCCGACACGAGGACGTCCCGCTACCCCAAGCCGCTCCGGCACGCCAGCTACCTGCTGGTCTCGGACCCCGCCGGGGTGAAGCGGTTCGAGGTCGTGGCCGCGCCCGAGGTCTCCGACCACCGCGCTCTGCTGCTCGACCTGTAACGCGCTCCCCCGGGCGCGTGCACCTCGCGCCATCGGCTCGCGGACGAGGCTCGCGGACGAGGCGGGCGGCCGGGTCAGGAGCCGGCTTCGTCGGTGCGGGCGCCGGCGAGGACGGCGTCCAGGAGGCCGGGGTAGCGGGCGTCCAGGTCGTCGCGGCGCAGGGTCAGCAGGTTCTCCCGGCCGGACGGCTCCTGGAAGATGACGCCGCTCTCGCGGAGGACGCGCCAGTGGTGGGTCATCGTCGACTTGGCGGCGATGCCCAGTTCGACCAGCACGCTGCTGCAGTTGTGCTCCCCGCCGGCGTCCAGGACGCGGACGGCGGCCAGCCGCACCGGGTGGCCGAGCGCCGACAGCACCCCGTCGACGCGGATCTGGTCGCGGTCCGGGTGACGGTACCTCATGGTCCGACTGTACCGCGATAGTCGAACAATCGCGGGAATCCCCCTTGCCGGATAGTTCGATCGTACGTAAGTATTCGTACAGTCGTATCCCGGGCGGCCCAGCCGGCCCGCCCGGACCCGTCCGAACCCCGAAGGGTGTCCTCTGGCATGTCCGCTCTCGCACGAAGGCCCGCCGGACGGCGGCTGGGCTGGACCCTCGCCCTGCTGGCGATCGCGCAGCTGATCTACGCGCTGGACCTCAACATCGTGTTCGTCGCGCTCCCCGAGATCGGCGCGGAGCTCGGCTTCCCCGGCCAGACCCAGCAGCTCGTGGTGAGCGCCTACGTCGTGTTCGCCGGCGGGTTCCTGCTGTTCGGCGGGCGCGCCGCCGACCTGCTGGGCCGCCGCCGCGTCTTCGTGTTCGCGCTCGCCCTCTACGCGGTGTCGTCGCTGGCCGGCGGCCTCGCGCCGTCGCCCGCCGCCATCATCGTGGCGCGGGCGGTGCAGGGGATCGGCGGCGCGCTGCTGTTGCCGTCCACGCTGTCGCTGATCAACACGCTGTTCGCCGAGGGTCCGCAGCGCAACCGGGCCCTCGCCGTCTGGGGCGGCGCGGGCGCCAGCGGCCTGACCATCGGCGCGCTGCTCGGCGGCGTGCTCACGGAGAACTTCGGCTGGCCGGCCGTCTTCTACGTCAACGTCCCGCTGGCCGCCCTCGTGGCCGTGGCCGCGCTCGCGGTGATCCCGCCCGACCCGTCCCGCGGGCCGCGGCGGCGCTTCGACCTGCCCGGCTCCCTGACCGTCACCGCGGGCGCGACGCTGCTGGTGTTCGCGCTGGTGGAAGGCCCGGAGGAGGGCTGGGGCAGCCCGCTGGTGATCGGCGCGTTCGTGCTCGCCGCGGTGCTGCTGGCGGCGTTCGCGGCCATCGAGCGGCGCAGCGCCGACCCGCTCATGCCGTTCCGGCTGTTCCGCAACCGCAGCCTGACCATCGGCATGAGCGTCACGTTCATCTACATGGCGACCTTCGGCGTGCTGCCCTACTTCCTGACCGTGCTCATGCAGAGCGTGCACGGCTACAGCGCCTTGCAGACGGGGATGGCGTTCCTCGTCCCCTCGCTGGCGATCGCCACCGGCACGCAGCTCGGCGAGCGGCTGACGACCCGGATCGGCCTGCGCACGACCCTGCTGATCGGCTTCGCGGTCGGCGCCGCCGGCACCGCGGTCATGGTGCTCGGCTTCGACGCCGGCGCCGGTTACGGCCTGCTGGTGCCCGGCCTGGTCGTCTCCGGCGTCGGCCAGGGCATCGTCTGGACGGCGATGTGGATCGCCGCCGCGACCGGCACCGCCGCCCACGAGCAGGGCGTCGCGAACGGCATCGCGTCCACGGCCCTCAACATCGGCAACGCCATCGGCCTCGCGGTGTTCACCGCGCTCGCCGACATCGGCACCGAGGGCAGGACCGGCGAGGCCCTGCGCTCCGCCACCGCCCACGGCGAACTCGTCGTGGTGCTGCTGACCGCGGCCGGGATGGTCGTCGGGCTGCTGGTCAGCCTCGTCCTGCCGCGCGCCGCGACACCGCCGCGGGCTGCCGCCGAAACCCCGGAGACCCCCGACCCCGCGCACGCCACCGCACGCTGACCGCGCCCGTCCCCGTCCGGCCCCTGCTCGTCCCCCGTCCGGCCCCCGTCCGGCGAAACGGACGGGGGCGCGGCTCGTTCAGGCGACGGGGTCCCCGCCGTGGCGCGCGGTGAAGGCGAGGATGCGATGCCATGCGTCGGTGCACGCGTCCTGCCACTGGTCGTAGGAGTCGTCGAAGAACGAGTGCGGGGCGCCCTCGTAGGTGTGGGCCTCGTACTGCTTGCCCGCGCGGTCGAACGTGGCGGTCAGCTCGGCGAACTCCTGCGGCGTCGTGGCCACGTCGTCGCCCGCCAGGAGCATGAGCAGCGGCGCGGACGGCTGGTCCGCGCGGTCGCCGACGAAGCGCGGCGGCCCGTAGAACCCGGCGGCGCCGGACAGGCCGAGCCCGGCGGCGCCCAGCCGCCACGAGTAGCCGCCGCCCAGGCAGAACCCGACGCTGAACAGCGGGCCGGGATGCCAGGCGCGGAGCGCCTCGGCGGCAGCGTCGGCGTCGGTCTCGACATGGTGCGGTTCCAGCAGGCCCATGTGGGCGTAGCCGTCGAACGCGTCGTCCCGGGGCGCGGTGCCGGCGCTGCGCCCGTAGTAGTCCATCACCAGGGTGTGGAAACCGGCCTCGGCGAACCGCTGCGCAAGGCTGGCATAGAACGGGTGGATCCCGCGCACGTCCGGCAGCAACAGCACGTTGAGGCCGTTGGGCGCGTCCGGGGCCGCCCGGTAGGCGCGGAAGCGGTTGCCGTCGGCTGCGCCGATCTCCAGCGGCCCGTGCTCGGCCACCCGTCCGGTGACGACGGGCGCCGCGGGGGGCCGGCTGTCGACGTCGTGGCACATGCTGATCGTCTCCTTGCACTCGGCGAGAGGTCCGGTGAGATGTCCGGTGATAGGTCCGGTGAGCCGCAAGCCTGCCGAGCGCGGAGCCGGGGTCCCAGCCCCGGCCGTTACCGGTACCGGGAGGGCCACCCTCCACCGTCGACCGTCCCGGACGAGGCGGACATACTGGGAACCGTGCAAGATCGGAGCGAGCTCGCCGGGTTCCTGCGGTCCCGCAGGGCCCGGATCACCCCGGAGAGCGCGGGGATCCCCGGCGGGACGCGGCGCCGGGTGGCGGGGCTCCGCCGGGACGAGGTCGCCCGGCTGGCCGGGATCAGCGTCGAGTACTACCAGCGGCTGGAGCAGGGGCGGGCCGGGCGTCCCTCCCCCGAGGTGCTCGACGCCCTCGCCCGCGCGCTCCGCCTCGACGAGGTGGAACGCGACCACCTGCGCACCCTCGCCCAGCCGGGACGGGAACGCTCCCGCACCCCGGCCCCGCGCACCGAGACCGTACGGCCGGAACTGGTGGCGATGCTGAACCTCGTCAGCACACCGGCGATGGTGCTGAACGACCGGTTCGACGTCCTGGTGGCCAACGCGGTGGCCGTCCGCCTGTTCACGCTCGACATCGCGCCCGGCGCCGTCGTCTCGCCCGCGCGGGCGAACCTCGCCAGGCACCTGTTCCTGAACCCGGGCAGCCGCGACTTCTACGTCGACTACGACCAGGCCGCCGCCGTGACCGCCGGGCAGTTGCGGGTGACGCGCGCGCGGTACCCCACCGACACCGCCCTGACCGAACTGATCCGCGAACTCGGCGACGGCAGCGAGACGTTCCGCGCGCTGTGGAGCGCCGGGGACGTCGACATCCGCGCCCACGGGGCGAAGAACCTGCGGCACCCGGCCCTCGGCACCGTCACGTTCGCGTTCGAGCACTTCGTCCCCGTCGACGACGCGCGGCAGCGGCTGGTCGTGCTCGTACCGGTGGCCGGCAGCGCCACCGAGGCCGCCGTCCAGCTGCTGTCGACCTGGGCGAACGCGCAGCCGGCCGCCCCCGCCCCGCGGGCGCCGCGAGCACCGTCGAGCGTCGGATAGCGTGACGCCTGTGATCTTGATGCCGCGCCGGTTCCCGGCGCGCGGGGGGCTCCGGGCGTGGTGCGGATCGCCGTTCCGGGCCGCTCCGTGGCTGGCCACGGCGCAGCTCGCGGCGGGCGGCGCGGTGGCGCTGGCGGGCCTCGCCGCCGTCGCGTTCCCGGTCGCGGTCGGCATCGAGCTCGCGCGATCGGTCGTCGCCCCGGTGCTGGTGCTCGCCGTCATCCTGGCGGTCGTGCGCGTCTGCACCGTGCTGCAGCGCTCCCGCATCACCGTCTTCACCGGCGCCGATCCCGCCGGGGACCGGCCGGGCCCGTCCTGGCGGCGCTGGCCCGTCACCGCCACGGCCTGGCGCCAGGTCGCCTACCACTTCGTGGCCGGGCCGGTCGCGGTCGCCATGGCGGCGCTGGCCGGCGCGGCCTGGAGCGGCGGGCTGCTGCTCGCGACCGCGCCCCTGCACGCCTGGACGCTGCCGCCGGACGGCCCGCTCGGCTGGGATCCGGGCGCGCCCCTCGCCGTCGCCGCGATGACCGTCGCCGGACTGCTCCTCCTCCTGCTCGGTCCCGCGCTGGCCACCGCCCTCGCGCGCGCCGACCTGGCGGTGGCGCGCGCGTTCCTCGGGCCGACCCGGCGGCAGGAGCGC
This sequence comes from Actinomadura sp. NPDC048394, assembly GCF_040651755.1. Classification (NCBI taxonomy): domain Bacteria; kingdom Bacillati; phylum Actinomycetota; class Actinomycetes; order Streptosporangiales; family Thermomonosporaceae; genus Actinomadura; species Actinomadura sp. NPDC048394. The sequence goes on from NZ_JBEZJL010000069.1 coordinate 45,477, forward strand.
GCCGCGGCGGCCCGCCGGATGTCCGGGCTCGCCGCGAGCCGGGCCGCGGCGGTCGAGGCCGCCGACGCCGAACGCCGCCGGATCGAGCGGGACCTGCACGACGGCGCCCAGCAGCGGCTGGTGTCGCTGGCGATGAACCTCGGCATCGCCCGCGCGATGCTCAAGGACCTGCCCGAACCCGCCCGCGACGTCATCGCCGGCTCCCACGAGGAGGCCAAGCTCGCGCTGACCGAGCTGCGCGACTTCATCCGCGGCCTGCATCCCGCCGTGCTCGACGAGCTGGGGCTCGACGCGGCGCTGTCCGGGCTCGCGGGCCGCACGCCGATCCCCGTGGACGTCCGGGTCGACCTGCCCGAACGGCTCCCCCCGGCGCTGGAGTCGGTCGCCTACTTCGTCGTCTCCGAGGCGCTCACCAACGTGGTCAAGCATTCCGGCGCGTCCGGTGCCGAGGTCGTCCTCGCGCGCCGCGGCGACCGGATCGTGCTGACGGTCGCCGACGACGGCCACGGCGGCGCCGGCACCGCCGGCGGCAGCGGCACCGCCGGCGGCAGCGGCCTGGCCGGGCTGTCCCGGCGGGTCGCGTCGGTCGACGGCACCCTGACCCTGTCCAGTCCGACCGGCGGCCCGACCCGCCTGACCGTGGAACTGCCATGCGCATTGTGATCGCCGAAGACTCGTTCCTGCTGCGCGAGGGCCTGGTCCGGCTGCTGGAGCTCGGCGGCCTGACCGTCGCCGCGGCGGTGGAGGACGCCGACGCGCTGCTCGCGGCCGTCGGGGAGCACGACCCCGACCTGGTCGTCGTGGACGTGCGGATGCCGCCCACCCACACCGACGAGGGCCTGCGCGCCGCGCTGAAACTGCGGGGGCAGGGGCCCCGGCCGAGCGTGCTGGTGCTGTCGCAGTACGTCGAGGAACGGCACGCCGCGCAACTGCTCAGGGGCGACACCAGCGGCTTCGGATACCTGCTGAAGGACCGGGTCGCGGACATGGAGGAGTTCCTGGCCGCGGTGCGCCGCGTCGCCGGGGGCGGGACGGTGATCGACCCGGAGGTGGTGTCGCAGCTGCTCAGCCGCAGCGACGGCCCGCTCGACCGGCTGACGCCCCGCGAGCACGACGTGCTGCGGCTGATGGCGGAGGGCCGGTCCAACGGCGGGATCGCCGAGGAGCTGGTGGTGAGCGAGAGCGCCGTCGCCAAGCACGTCGCGAACATCTTCGCCAAGTTCGAGCTGCCCGGCACGGCGCAGGACCACCGCCGCGTCCTGGCCGTGCTGAAGTTCCTCAGCGGTGCGTGAGCGGTGAAGGCCCTGCGCGCGGCCTGGATCGCGTTCGGCGGAGCCGTCACCGTCGCGCTGCTGGGCGCCGGGACCGCCGGCGGGCGGATGTGGCTGAGCGGTCCGGACGAGCCCGCGCCGCAAACCGTCCGGTACTCGCGCGTCCACGCGGTGACCGAGGTGGTCGTGGAGTTCGACAGCGGTCACGTGCTGGTCGGCGCGGGCGCGAACGGGCGCGTCGACGTCGAGCGGCGGACCCGGGACGGGCGGACCCTCGACCTGAGGGAGACCTGGGACGGGGACCGGCTCCGGCTCGCCGGCGGCTGCCGCGACGGGGACGGCGAGCGGGTCACGCGGTGCGGGGCCGAGGTCGTCCTGCGCGTTCCGGCGGCGGCCGGAGTCGAGGTGCGCGCCGACACCGGCGACGTGACGGTGGCCGGGCTCACCGGCGCGGTGTCGTGGACGTCCGGCAGCGGCGATCTCGACCTGCGGGACGTCGGCGGGCGCGTCCGCGCGACGACCGTCTCGGGCGAGGTGACGGCCATGGCGCTGCGTTCGCCCGCCGTCGACGCGCGGACCGACACCGGAGACGTCCGGCTGGGGTTCGCTGCCGCGCCGGGCCGGGCGGCCGTCACGACCAACACGGGCGACATCGTGGTGACGGTTCCCCAGGGCCGGTACCGGATCGGCGCCGACACCGTCTCCGGCCGGCGGGACGTCACCATCCCGGCGGACGCCGCCTCCCCGTCCGCCCTGGAGGCCCGCAGCAACAGCGGTGACGTGCGGCTGCGGGCCGGCTGACACCTCGCGGTTCATTCGCCGCACGGTTCATTCGCCGCGCGGGGCGGGCCCGCCGACGAGGAGGCGGGTCGCGACGACGGAGGTGCCCACGGCGGTCACCGCGCACAGGGCCGTGACCGCGAGGACCGACGTCCACGGGACGGTCATCGGGAAGCCGCCCACCAGGCTGGTCAGCGCCGCCCGCTGGCCCGCCACGACGGCGGCCGCCGCCGCGCCGGCGAGGACGACCCCGGCGACCGTCGCGACGACGGTCTCGGCGGCCACGAACGTCAGCGTCGTGCGCCGGGTGGCACCCGCCAGGGTGAGGGCCGACAGCTCGCGGCGGCGGTCCGGGGCCGCCATCACCAGGGTGTTCGCGATCGCGAGCAGGGCGAAGGCGAGCGCGATCCCGAACACGTTCCCGGTGGCGAGCCTGGTCTTGCGCTGCTGCTCGGCCTGCTCCGCGTCGAGCAGCGACGCCCGCGTGGACAGCCGCACCGGCTGATCGCGGACCGCCGAACGCAGCGCCGCGGCCACCGCGGAAGCGTCGCCGCCCGCCGCCACCTTCACCTCGATCTGCGTCGGGCGGGCCCCGCCCGTGAAGGCGGCGGGGAGGTAGCCGATCTCACCGGTGACCGTGGTGCGGGTCTGGGCGGCGACGCGCAGCGGCACGGACGTGCCGTCCGGCAGCCCGGCCCGGACCCGGTCGCCGGTGCGGACGCCGAACGCCCGCGCGCTGTCGCGGTCCAGGACCAGGAAGTCGCCGCCGAGCCGTGCCATGGACCCGTCCGCGACCGTGGGACGCCGCGTCGCGGTCAGCGCCCCCGGATCGACGGCGAAGGCCGACAGCGTGCCCAGGTAGCGGTCGCCGTCGCCGCTCAGCCGTACTTCGGCGGGCGTGTAGACGGCGACCGTGGCGCCCTTGACGGCGCGCACCCGGTCGACGACGGCCGGGCCGATCTCGCCGCCGCCCTGGGCGGACAGGATGTAGTCGGCGCTGCTTCCGGCGCGCAGCCCGGCGACGTTGGCCGCGTTCGCCGCGTCCTGCGCCGTGAACAGCGCCGCGCCGAGGCCGACGGCCAGCACGACCGGGGTGGCGACCGCGGCGGTGCGCCGCCCGGCGAACAGCGCGCCCTCGCGGACGACCATCGCGCCCGCGCCGAGCCGGCGCAGCGGCCAGGCCAGCGCGGCCAGGACGGGACGGACCAGCAGCGGGGTCAGCAGCGCGCAGCCGCCCACCAGCAGGACCGGGACGAACAGGTAGTTCTGCATGCTGAGCGCCGAGACCTGGTCGCCGCCGGCGACGGCGGCGCTCTTCTGGACGCCGAGCGCGAGCAGCACGCCGCCGAGGACCAGCCGCACCGGCGTGGCCGCCCGGCGCCGTCCGGCGGCCTCGCGCAGCGCCTCCGCCGGACGGACGCGTCCGGCCCGCCACGACACCACCGCCGTGCCGATCACCGCCGCCAGCAGCCCCAGGAAGAACGAGATCACCAGCGGGACGGGACGGGCGTCCACCTGGAGCCAGGACGGCGCGACCCCGTGGTCCACCATCCAGCCGCGCAGCACCCCGGTCAGCCGGACGCCGGCCGCGCACCCGAGGGCCGAGGCGAGGACGGCCAGCAGGAACGCCTCGGCGAGCACCATGCGGCGCACCTGCCCCGGCGTCGCGCCCACGGTCCGCAGCAGCGCCATCTCCCGGCGCCTCTGCTCGACCACGAAGGCGAACGTGGCGATGACGACGAAGACCACGACGAACGCGACCAGCATCATCGACGTACCGGCCATCCCTTCGGCGTCGCGGAGCTGGTCGCGGCCGCCGTTCTGGTCGCGTTCGGCCAGCAGCCGGTCCTCGCCCGTGAGCACCCGCGCGCCGGTCCCCTGGACGGCGGCGCGCACCGACGCCGTCGGGCCGTATGCGACGACCGCGTTGACCTGCGGCGACAGCCGTGCCGCCTCCGCGTCGGCGAAGAACACGGCGTGCTCGAACCACACCGGGGCGGTGACCCCGGCGACCGTGTACTCGCCGAAGCCGGTGCCGGTCGCGACCCGGACCGTCCCGCCGACCAGTTCCGGGTCCCCGCCGCCGACGACGATCTCGCGGGACGACGCGGGCGCGTGCCCCTTCACCAGCCGGTACGGGGTGAACGCGGCGGTGCTCCAGGGGTGGCCGACCTGGTCGTCCGGGCCGCCGGCGAGCCGGGCGGAGAACGTCCGGTCCGGCACCGTCCGGCCCGTGCCGGACAGGGCCTGGACGGCCTGCCGGGACACCGGCTTCGGCCGGCTCAGCGGGAACTCGCGCGGGTCGCCGTCGTCGTCCTTCAGCGTCAGCGTGACCGGCGCGGTGACGACCGCCGGGGCCTGCGCGTACCGCTGCGGTCCGTGGAACCCGGCGGAGGACACCGCCGCCAGGGTGAGGGCCGTCATCGCGATGATGGCGGTGCCCAGGGTCAGCGCCAGGAAGGCCCCGGCGTAGCTCGCCGCGCGGCTGCGCAGCGTGGCCAGCGCGATCCGGATCATCGCTCCCCCTCGAGCTTCGTGATCCGCGCGGCGACCAGGTCCGGCGTCGGGGCCTCCAGGCTCCCGGCGATCCGGCCGTCGGCGAGGAACAGCACCTCGTCGGCGAACGACGCCGCGACGGGGTCGTGGGTGACCATCACGATCGTCTGCCCTTCGCGGTCCACCAGCTCCCGGAGCAGCGTCATCACCTCCCGCGAGGAGCGGGAGTCCAGCGCGCCGGTGGGCTCGTCGGCGAACAGCACCTGGGGGCGCGTCACCAGCGCGCGGGCGATCGCGACCCGCTGCTGCTGGCCGCCCGACATCTCACCGGGCCGGTGCCGCCGCCGCTCCGCCAGGCCCAGCCGGTCCAGCGCGGCGTCCACGTCGCGGCGCTTCGGACGCCTGCCCGCCAGCATCAGCGGCAGCGCGACGTTCTGCCGGGCCGTCAGCGACGGCACGAGGTTGAACGCCTGGAAGACGAACCCGATGCGGTCACGGCGCAGTTTCGTCAGCGCGCTTTCGCTGAGCCGGTTCAGCGCGGTCCCGGCCAGCTCCACCTCACCGGCGTCGACACGGTCGATCCCGGCGGCGCACTGGAGGAGGGTGGACTTCCCCGACCCCGAAGGGCCCATGACGGCGGTGAACCGCCCGGCCGGGAACGCGACCGAGACGCCGTCGAGCGCGGCCACCCGGTTGTCGCGGCGGCCGTAGGTCTTGCTGACCTGGCTGATCCGCACCATGACGTCGGTGTTCATGATCTCGACGGTAGGTTCCGGGACCCTGCCGGGACCATGACGCGCGGACCCGATTCGACCCTGTATCCAGCACCAGGCCGCCTCTGGTCCGGGCACCAGACGGCGGCGCCGTCCTACCGGTTCGCGAGCTCGCGCAGGGCCCGTTCGGACGGTGAATCCGGCTCCGCGGCGAACAGGTCCAGGCCGACGCAGGACGGCTCGTCCGGGAGGGCGACGCGCTCGCCGTGCAGGGTGAGGCGGCCCACGACCGGGTGGTGCAGCCGGTACGAGCGGGACCGGACCTGGGCCACCGAGTGCTCCGCCCACATCCGGGCGAAGTCGGGGCTCAGCTCGCGCATGCCGTCGACGTGCGCGGTCAGGGCGGGGTCCCCGCGGAACCGCCCGAGCAGGACGCGCAGGTGCGCCACGTGCTCGCGCGCCGTCCGCTCCCAGTCGGCCTCGTGCAGCTCGCGCAGGTAGGGCTCGGCGAACAGCAGGTGGGTGAGGGTGCGGCGGGGCGCCGGCAGCGCGGCGAAGTCGCCGAACACCGCGGCGGCGAGCCGGTTCCAGCCGACGATCTGGGTGTGCCGGCCGATCGCCAGGGCGGGCGTCATCTCGAACGACCGCAGCAGGTGGCGCAGGCCCGGGGGCACCTCCGGCCCGCCCTCGGGCACGGCGCACGGCCGCGGGCGCCGGGCGATCCGGTGCAGGTAGCTCCGCTCGTCGGCGTCCAGGCGCAGCGCCGCGCCGACGGCGTCGAGGATCTCGTCCGAGACGCTGCCGGCCCTGCCCTGTTCGAGCCGGGTGTAGTGGGCGACGCTCACCCCGGCGAGCCGGGCCAGCTCCTCGCGCCGCAGGCCCGCGACCCGGCGCGCGCCCCCGTAGTCGCGCAGCCCGACGTCCTCGGGACGCAGCCGGGCCCGGCGCGATCGGAGGAACCCGCTCAGTTCCGCGCGGTCGTCCACGCGATCACTCTACGCGCGGCGCGGCGGGTGATCACGCCGTGCGTAGGCACGCGGTGGTGCTGGCCGGGCGGCCGTGCCCGCTCCACGCTGGCCGGTGAGCGATTCCCGACGAAATGGAGACAGCCGTGCCCCGAACGCTCGGACTCATCGGCAGCGGAATGATCGGCTCGGCCGTGGCCCGCCTGGCCGTCGCCGCGGGACTGGAGGTCGTCCTCAGCAACTCGCGCGGCCCCGAGACCCTCGCCGGCCTCGTCGCCGACCTCGGCGGCCGGGCCCGCGCCGCCGCGCCGGCGGAGGCGGCGCGCGCCGCGGACCTGGTGGTGGCGGCCGTCCCCTTCAGCGCCTACGACCGCCTCCCCGCCGAGGCCCTGGCGGGCAAGACGGTCCTGGACACCGCGAACTACTACCCCGAACGGGACGGCCACCTGCCCGAACTCGACGCGGGCGAGCTGACGTCCAGCGCCCTGCTGCAGCGCCACCTCGCGGGCGCGCGGGTGGTCAAGGCGTTCAACACCATCACCCCGCACCAGATCGTCTCCCTCGCGCGGCCCGCTGGCGCCGCGGACCGGAGCGCCCTGCCCGTCGCCGGCGACGACGCCGGGGCGAAGGCGGAGGCCACCCGGCTGCTGGACGTCCTCGGTTTCGACGCGGTCGACATCGGCGCGCTCGCCGACAGCTGGCGCAGCGAACCGGACACGCCGGTGTACGTCCGTCCCTATCTCGGCGAGGTGCCCGCCATGAGCGTCGAGGAGTTCCTGCGCTGGACGTTCGAGACGCCCGGCGTCGCCGTCCCCGCGGCGGACGTGCGGAAGCTCGTCGAGATCGCGGTCCGCCGGCCCGCGGGCGAGGCCAGGCTCCCCAACGACGACCTCGCGGGCTAGCCGGGTCAGGCGGCGGGCGCGGAGTCCACCGGGCGGCGGTCCCCCGGCTCAGCCGGCCGCCGTCCGGAGGTCGTGCGGCATGTTCCAGCCTTCCGCGAGCCGGGACGGGTGGACGTTCCCGCCCCCGCCGAAGAACTCGCAGAACTTCATGATCAGCGGGTCCCAGCCGAGCGGGTCCACGTGGCTCGTCCCCGGGATGACCAGGTCCTCCTCGACGTGGGCGCGCAGGACCTCGACCTGGAAGGCGGTGGCCTGCGGGGAGGGCCGGCCGACGGGGTGCGCCGAGACGACCCGGCACTCCAGCTGGATCGGGCACTCCGCGACCCGCGGCGCCCGGACCAGGTCCGACGCCTGCTCGGTCAGCCCGGCGGCCGCGAACTTGTCCGGCTCGTACCGGTAGCCCTGCGCGGCCTTGTGGTCCGGCACGTCCGGCCGCCCGGTGGTGAGCGCGAGCCGGTCGACGGCGTCCACCAGCGCCGACGACGGCAGGTTGAGCACGCAGTCGCCGTCCCGCAGCAGGTTCGCCGTGGTCCGGGCGCTGTTGCCGAGGCCCAGCATGCACGACTGGTTCAGCCACCACGCGGACGACATCGGCGCGAGGTTCGCCGTGCCGTCCGCGTTCACCGAGCTGATCAGCACCACCGGAGTTCCGAAGTACAGCACCTTGAGTCCGGGGACGACGTGCATGCACAGCGCCTTTCGCAGAGAGCCGAGGAGGGGGCGGCCCGCGACCTGAGGGCGAGCCTTCACCGACTCTCCCGCGAGCCAGGCGGGCTCCGCTGGCGGGAATGCGACGTCAGGTTCCGGTCGGGCGGGGCCCGGTCCGGCGGGCCCCGGGACGCGCCCGCGCCGGCGGCCGCCCCCTCGGAACGCGGCCGCCGGCACGGGCGACGGGATCAGCGCGAGGCGCGCACGAAGTCCGCCACCGGCGTGGGCGTGACCTGCGGGTACCTGGCGTTGTCCAAGGTGTCGAACTTGGCCTTCCCGCTCGCCATGCACCACTGGTACTGGAGCGCCACGTAGTCGAACGGGTTCTCGGTGAGCCCGGCCTGCCGCTCGATCTCGGCGCGCAGCTCGTCGGCGGTGCCGAGGGTGCGCAGCTCCAGCCGCCGGCCGGAACCCCGCTGGACCGCCTCGCGGAACCCGCGGAACGAGACGACCTCCCCCGCGAACCGGAGCGTGCCGGTGGCGGCGGGATCGAGCGCGACGGCGGCGGTGTAGGCGGCCGTGTCGTCCACCGACGTCAGGTCGAGCGGCTGGTCGGGGTCGCCCCAGTGCGACAGCGTGCCGCGCTCCCAGTCCACGATCCCCATGAAACCGAGCATGACCTCGTAGAACGCCCCGTTGAGCACGGAGGCCACGGCGATGCCGGCGTCGCCGTACGCGGCGGCGGCCCGGCGGCGCCAGTCGATCATGAAGTTGTCGCCGTCCTCCAGCTTGGTCACGTCGACGGCGAAGTCGGACGGAATGAAGCGTCCCGCGCCCGCCTTCTCGGCGGCGCGCACGAGGTTGACCTGGCCGTCCACGATCACTTCGGGGCCGCCCTGCACGGCCGAGACCACCGTCGTGGCGTCCCCGACCGCGTCGGCCAGCGCCGCCACCGGGCCGGTGATGTCGCCCTCGACCACCTCCAGGCCGCGGGCCTGGAGCGCATCGATCGCCGCCTTCTTCTCGCCGTCCACGCCTGGCCGCACCAGGGCCCGGACGGACGCGCCCTGGTCGAGGAGGGCGCTGACGATCCGTCCGCCCAGCAGCCCGGTCGCTCCGGCCACGAAGATCTTCTCTGACATGCCGTTTCTCCTAGATGGGGATTGATCGAAACCTGTTTCCAGGCGTTCAAGGGATGAGCAGGGGATGCGGGCCAGAGCCCACGACCGTTCGGGCTCGGACGGGCAGGAGGAACCCACCCGTGACCGGGCACGGGTCATCGCAGGCCGGCAGCGCGCGGCGCGAGGAGGACAGGGCGCGGCGCGGAGAGGGCAGGGCGCGGCGCGAGGAGGGCAGGGAGGCAGGGCGCGCTGACGGCGGTCAGCGCGCGATCAGGGATCCGCTACGAGTTCTTCTTGATGGCTTCCGCGAACGCACCGAGCCCTTCGGCCAAGTGCTCGATGTCGGCCGGTTCCCAGTCGGACATGAGCGCGGCGACGGCCTCCGCGCGCGCTTTCCAGAGTTCGCGGATGGCGAGCCTGCCCTCCCGGGTGACGCTCACCAGCTGCGCCCTGGCGTCGGCCGGGTCGGGCCGCCGCTCGATGAACCCGCGCGTCTCCAGGCGCTTGGCGGGCGGCGAGAGCGTGGACTTGTCCACCTCCATCAGCCCGGCCAGCACCGACAGCCGCACCGGCCCGTGCAGCGAGACCTGCGCGAGCAGGGTGTAGTCCCCCAGCGACATCTCGAGCCCCGAGGCCGCCATGATCCGCCGCCGGGTGGCCGGGGCGAACATCCAGTTGCCGACCGTCGCGAGCGCCGCCGCCACGCGGTCGGCGGACTTCCGCCGGTCGTCCCGGCCCGGGCCGTCTCCCGTCACCGCCGCACCCCCGTTAGTTGGTTTGACTCAACCAACCATAATCGCTCGCCCAGTGCCCTGCAAGGGGGCCTGTGTCATCCGGCCGGGTGGCAGCCGCGCCACTGGTCGGTGGCGACACCGGACAGGATCACGCCCACGACGTCCGCCGCGAGCTCGGGCGTGACGGGCAGGTGCCCGAAGAGCACCCGGTAGTAGGTCGTCGAGGCGAGCATGTCCAGCAGGAGATCGACGTCGATGCCGGGCCGCAGGTCGCCCCGCTCGATGCCGCGGCGGAGGGCAGCGGCGGTGGTCGCCCGGCGCGGGTGGAAGAAGAGCTCGAAGAAGTGCCGCTCGAGGGCGGGGTCGCCCGCGAGGTCGGCGACGAGCGCGGGCAGCGCCCTGCGGCCGAGCGCGGTGGTGAACGCGTCGCTGAGCGTGCTGATCCCGGCGATGAGATCGCAATGGGTGCAGCCGGTGTCCGGGGTGGGCGCGGTGCCGATGGTGGTGGCCAGCGCGTCGATGACGAGGTGCTGGCGGGAGCGCCAGCGGCGGCGGATGGCGGGCTTCGTGGTCCCGGCGCGCGCCGCCGCCGCCTCCATCGTCAGGCCGCTGTAGCCGGCCTCGTTGAGGATCTCGACGACCGCCCGCCGGACCGCCTCGTCGATGCGGGCGTCGCGCGGGCGCCCGCCGGCGGACGGGGTCGGGCGGCTTGTCGACTCGGCCATGAGGGCAGTATAAGGGTTATGTTCCGTTCCGGAACGAAACGTAACTGGAGGCTGCCATGATCCCCCACGACGGCGTCTTCGGCGACGCCCATCGGGCGCTGACGCTGGGCGTCCTGCTGTCGGTCGGCCTCGTCGCCCTGGAATCCCTCGGCGTGGCGACCGTCCTGCCCGGCATCGCCGAGGACCTCGACGGCCTCGGCGCCTACGGCTGGGGCCTGTCGGCCCTCATGCTGGCCAACGTCATCGGCACCGTCGTCGCCGGGAGGGCCGCCGACCGTCGCGGTCCGCTGCGTCCGATGGCCTGGGGCATGGCGGTGCTCGCGGCCGGCTGCGCGGTCGCCGGAGCCGCGCCCACGTGGCCGCTGTTCCTGGTCGGCCGCTTCTGCCAGGGGCTCGGCGTGGGCGCGGTGATGGCCATGGCCTACACGGTGATCGGGCTGGCCTACCCCGAGCACCTGCGGGCCCGGATGTACGCCCTGCTGTCGTCGGCCTGGACCATCCCGTCGCTGGTCGGCCCCGCCACCACCGGCACCCTCGCCGAACACGCCACCTGGCGGTCGGTGTTCCTGCTCATCCTGCCGATCGTCGCCGTCGCCGCGGCCCTCACCCTGCCTCCGTTGCGCGCACTGCGACGGTCCGGCGGCACCGAGGCCCCGCGAACCGCGCTGCCCTGGTGGAGGCGCCCGCTCGGCAGCGCCGTGCTACTCACCGCCGGAACCGGCGTCCTGCTGCAGGCACTGCTGCTGACCGACGTGGCGGCCCTGGTCATCCTGGCCGCCGTCGGCGTCCTCGTCACGGTTCCCGCGCTGCGCTGGGCGACGCCCCCGGGCACGCTGAGCGCCCGCCGCGGCCTCGGGGCCGGCGTCGCCGTCCGCGCCCTGCTGTGCGGGGCCTACTTCGGCACCGAGGCGTTCCTTCCGCTCGGCCTCCAGGAGCTGCGGGGCATGAGCGCCACCGCGTCGGGCCTCGGACTGTCGGCCGGGGCGATCACCTGGGTGGCCGGTTCGGCACTCCAGGCCAGGAGGGACGCCGGCGGCACCCCGCGCGCCGCCGCCACCGCGGCCGGCCTCGCCGTCCTCGCCGCCGGGGTCGCGCTGATCGCGGTGACGACCCTGACCGGCGCGCTCCCCGCATGGACGGCCCTGCTCGGATGGTCAATCGGCGGGTTCGGCATGGGCGTCGCGTTCAACGCCTCCACCACCCAGACGCTGCGGCACGTCCCCGCCGGACGGCAGGGCGAGGCGAGCGGCGCGCTCCAGCTCGCCCAGACCTTCGCCACGGCCGTGGTCGCCGGGCTGGGCGGGGCGGCCATCGCCTTCGGCGAGGACCACGACTCCTCGATGCGGACCACGCTGCTGGGCGTCTTCGTCCTGACCGGGCTGCTCGCCGCAGGCGGCATGCTCCTCGCCCGCCGCCTGCGCCCGGAAGCCGCCGGACATCCGGCCTGACTCCCGGGCGCCGCGCCCGAGTCCGCCGGACGGTCCGGCGGGCCCGAGCGGCGGGCCCGGGCGGCGGACCCGGGCGGCGGACCCGGGCGGCGGACCCGGGCGGTGGATTCCGTCAGAAACGCTTGCCTTCCTCGCGGGCGCGGGCGTGGGCTTCGCGGCGTCCCGTCTCGGCGTTGGCGGTGGCGAGGTTGGGACGGAACTGCACGGTGGTGATGTCCTCGACCCCGGCCCAGCGCAGCCAGCCCTCGAAGAAGGCGCTCTGGAAGTCGGCGCCGAAGGCCGGCCCGCGGCCGTCCCCGTAGACGGCGCTGGTGTACACGACGACCGCCTTCTTGCCCTGCAGGAGACCGGTGTAGCCGCGTTCGGCGTCGAAGCCGAACACCCAGCCCGGCTGGGAGACCACGTCGATGAACTGCTTGAGGATGTACGGCACGCCCGAGTTCCACATGGGGACGCTGAACAGGTAGCGGTCGTAGGAGTCGAAGCGCTCGAAGACCGCGCGGGCGGCGGCCCAGGCGCGCTCCTGGGCGCCGGACGGGTCGGCGCCCCCGAAGACGGTCATCTTGGCTCCGGCTCCGGCGGGGCCGAACTCCGGGAGCGTGCCGTCCCAGAGGTCGTGGTGGTCGACGGTGTCGCCGGGGTGGGTCTCGCGGTAGGCGTCGAGGAACGCGGCGGCGAGCGCCAGCGACTCCGACGCCTCCCCGCGCGGCGAGGCGGAAACGTGCAGCAGACGGCTCATATCCCGATCCCTTCACTAACCGGACTACAGTCCGGATCTCCTCGGAGATTAGCGGACCGCAGTCCACTTAGCAAGCCGGGCGGCCCGGCCCTCGCGCGGTCCCGACACGCGGCGCCCTCAGCACCTCCGCGGCCGGCCGTCCTCGCCGACCCTCGGAGAGGTGTCCGGAAAGGCGGTTTCGGTCGAGGTGGGCCCAGGGCTGGGCCTTGCGGGCGAATCGGCAGGGCGAACGTGGCCTGACCGGCGTCCCGCTCGGAATGGCGGCGCCGCCGGAGCCCACTTGCGCGGGCGGCTTTCACAGGTGTTTATTTCCTTACTGGAGACCGGACGGCTCTTCAGGTTCGCTGTTAAATCCCAAAACGGTGCGGCAGCTTTTTCGGGAGTTCGCGGAGTTGATCAGTGCGAGGCGCACTGTCAGGTGGCTGCGCGTCGTGTCGCCGGCGAGCGGCGGCCCGGTCCGGTCGTCGACTCGATGGGCAACCTCACCGGTCACAGGAACAACTCCAGCCTCGCTCGACTCGCGGTTGCGAAAGTTCACTCACCCGGCACCTGCGACGGCGGCCATTCGAAGCGAGCGGCCGTGACCAGCGAAAAGAGAACCCGGCGACAACTATTGCCATACGCCCGAGAACGAATTTGTGACGTTCTGGGGCAGCGAGAGGGACTCCGAACTGTCAGTTCCTGATAACTCGAAGTCGCTCGCACCATGTGATCAACGGCGGGCCGAACAAGCGCTAGGCAGCGGGCCCGGAGGCCCTCCGGCGCGGTTCATATGATGCGAGTTTTTCCCTGTCCGCTATCGGTCATAAACCCGAAATGGGGGATTTGGGGCTTGCTGCCCCGCGAACGGCCTGTCTACGTTGACGTAGTCGAAGATTATCGGCGGCTTCGGGGGCTTAACCTCGATCTTTCGTGTCCTGTTCCGGCGGGGCGTCGGGGAGTCCACCGACGTGGTGTCGAAGGAGATGTACACCTTCGAGGACCGGGGCGG